>SLOV01000204.1 GCA_007132345.1 Kiritimatiellia bacterium | reverse complement strand
CTCCATGCGGAAGCGGACGTCTCGATACATTACCTTCCCAGGGCCGGCGGGCCAGGCTTCGGTCAGTTCCCGGTGGGCGGCCCGCTCTGAGCGGGTGTAGCGCGCAAAGGACTTTTCGATGATGGGAACATCCAGGGGAGAACTCCACCAACCGAAGGTGACGCCGACGCGCTGGCCGATAGGGGAATTGAGAAAGGCGAAGAAACGGGGATCGCCGTCCACGGACCACCGATGCAGGATCAGCGCGCCGCAGAAGAAGGAGAAGAGCAGGAGCAGACGCGTAACGCGATAGAAGCCGCCCCAGTTGGGCGTCCAGTTCTCTGCGCTCTGATGGGCGTTGATGGCTTGCATGGTCTCCCCCATTACATTTAATGACAGCCTCTGACCGATGACGAAGCATACCGCTAATACCGAATGAACATCAAGTGCGTTTCTTCGAAATTTTTTAATTGACATCCATCAGACGATTTCCGGCGAGGAATCCACGAACCCCAACTGCCCCCATCCGCCTTGAATCGATGGCCGAATCCCAAGCATCCCCAGCCGCCTTGTGCCGATGACCGGAACCCAAGCGTCCCCAGCCGCTTTGAACCGATGACCGGAGCCCAAGCGTCCCCAGCCGCCTTGCGCCGATTGCGGGAGCCAGAACTGGAGCGTCCCCAGCCGCTTTGAACCGATCACCGAAGTCGGAACCCAAGCGTCCCCAGCCGCCTTGCGCCGATGACCGGAGCCCAAGCATCCCCAGCCGCTTTGAACCGATGACCGGAGCCCAAGCATCCCCAGCCGCTTTGAGCCGATGACCGGAGCCCAAGCGTCCCCAGCCGCCTTGAACCGATGACCGGAGCCCAAGCATCCCCAGCCGCTTTGAACCGATGACCGGAGCCCAAGCGTCCCCAGCCGCCTTGCGCGGCTGGAACGGAAGACCCTCCCCGATTTCGGGCGATGGCGTTCTAACCCGCATTTCTCACTGCCCAGTGAGAAATGCGCCCCTTCGGGGCCATCACCCTGCGCCAAGCCCCGCCCTCTCGCCCATCACTCACTCCGCGGCGAAAAAGGATCGCCGCCCCGGCCTTACGCAGACGGCTGCTCCCGCCCCCTCAACGCCACCCGGCGCGGGCCCTTTTCAACGCGCGGCGTCTTCGGCAAGATCGCGAATCACGTAGAAGAGCCCATCGACAACCCGGGCCATTCGTTCGTAATCGATCTTCTCCGGCGTATCGAAAGGCGAGTGGTACCACGGATAGCGATAGGGTGCGGTGTCTGTCACCATGATCGCCTCCCACCCGGCCTGCCAGAAGGACCAGTGGTCGGACCACCCGACGCCCGGCACAAGGCCCGGCAGCGCCGCGCCCTCGGAAGGAAACTGGGCATGCTCCCGGAAACTGGCGACGGCCCGCCTCACCAGACGGCGCGACCGATGGTTGCCGATGAAGCCGATAAAGTTCCCGGTCCGGGGATAGAAGAGTCCGATCGGTGGCGGGTAACGCTGGCTGCCTGGTTCGTCGGAATAATAGCCAATCGTCTCCAGGCTGATCATCCCGGCAATATCTTTTCCCTTCTTCGCCGCTGCAGAGGCATAAACCACGCTGCCCATCTTAGGCGTCTGGAAGTAGGGCGGCTCTTCGTTGACGAAAGCCACGAACCGGATCGTAACGGGCGGCGGTTCTGCTTCGCGCCAGCGGCGGGCCAGGGCCAGTAATGCGGCCACTCCACTGGCGTTGTCGTTGGCTGCCGGCGAGCCGGGCACGGAGTCGTAATGCGCCCCGATGATCAGGTTCCGTTCGGGGAGGAGCGCGCCGGGCAGGATGGCCTCCAGATTATGACAGGGCACCCCGCCAACGTGATAGGTTTGGCGATAGACATCGTAGCCAGCCGCTTCCAGGCTCTGCTCGATGGCATCGGCGGCCTCAGCCAGCGCGGCGGGCCGCTGCACATTCCGTTCGCCGATCTGCAGTGCGAGGACTTCGACCGTCTTCCGAAGCTCTTGCGCCAAATCCTGCTGCTCGCTGGTGAGCGGCGGGAGTTCGCCCTGGTAGCTGGAGCCGGGCATCATGATGCAGGAGGCTCCCGAACCGCCAATAACCGCGCCCAACACCAGTAGACGCACCAGGCCGCCGCGCGTGAACAACCGGAATCCAGGCTTTTCATTTCTCGCATTTCGTGAATGAAGTGGGTTCGCCATGCCACAGACTACCCGAATCACCCCGTTTCAGCAACGTGTGTATGCCGCTTGCAGGCGTATTCCGCGCGGCCGTGTATCGACGTATCGATGGCTTGGCGAAGCGGTTGGATGCAAGAGCGCCCGTGCGATTGGCCAGGCGTTGAAGCGCAATCCCTTCGCTCCGGAGGTTCCCTGCCACCGCGTGGTTCGCAGCGACCGCTCTCTCGGCGGCTTTTCGGGCCAGACAAGCGGGGGGGAAGTGCGGCGGAAGCGGGAGATGCTGCGGGCGGAAGGGGTTCGCTTCGGTCCGAACGACAGGGTGGAAGAAAGTGCCCTGATTCGGCTGGCGGGACCGCAGTAGGCCGGCAGTAGGCCGGATCAGCCCCGGAACTTTTCCATGCCTTCTTCTTTGGTCTCACAGAAGAAGAGGGAATCCTTCACGCGCAGGCGGTCGAAGGCCTTCAGGAGGCGATCGCTCATTTCCCAGAAGATCACGCGGCCCTGTTTGACCATGGCGGTGCGGTGATACTGCGTAAAGTAGCCGAGCGAACGGCTGTTGAGGTAGGTCAAATCTTTGCAGCAGAAAATGACCCGCGGGCAGGGGCTGGTCATGATCGGCAGCATGGTGTTGATGAGCTGGTCGATGGTTGCGGTGTCCAGAGCCCCCTTCAGTGTCACGAGGTGGACGCCTTCCTCTACGTTTATTTGAATATCGAAAGCTTGGCTCATAGTTCTTTCCTATTGAAAAGGGTGGTACGTCGGGGCGGGTGGAAAGCGGTCGTTTCGCTAGAAGGCGGGCGGCGGAAGCACCGCCTGCAGATCGGCGGAAATCGGAAGATTGTACGTCATCAAGGATTGTTCCAGTTGCCTGGCTACTCTGCGGTTGTACGGAGGAATGGGACGGCTTGTAAAGGGTGAAGCTGCGGGTGTCTCCACCTGCCGCGCGACCTGCTGAGGCGCCATGCTTGGCAGATTATGCCAATGCCCATGCTCCGGCGACCAGACCCTGCCTTCCGGCGCGGGGCCCGGCGGGTGGGGGTAGAGTCCCGTTACAGGATCGGGCTGCATGCCCACACCCGAGGTGGCGGGAGCCGTGGGGCGCTGCGCCGCGGGCGAAGGTGGGCTGAACGTCGGCGGGGGCGTTTCCGGGGCGCGCATCACGACGCGCATGCCCGCAAGCGCTGCACCCACCAGAACGAGGGCGAGCACATAAATGGGGACCTGGCTGCGGCGACTGGGCGCCACCGTTGTCTTCTTCCGGGTGGCGCAGCACTTCTTAAACTTCTTTCCGCTGCCGCATGGACAGGGATCGTTCCGGTTTGCCGTAACTGCTTTCATAACCTGTTCAAGCTTCCCGCCAAGCTAACCCGATGCCGGCGCTGGCTGTCAAGGCATGAGCCGTTCCGAATTCCGTTCGCGGTAACGGCTCGGGTTCCTCGACGCAACCTGCCTGAGTCAAACCGATCGGCAGACTAATCGATGTTAGAATTTTACTTGGTTGATATCCTCTTCATGACTACCCTGCAAGGCTTTCACCTGTCGGGGGATTTGCCATGCCAATGAAGGCCACACCACTCATTTACGGAATCGACGACAAGCCGCCATGGAAAGAATCGATTCTGCTCGGGTTTCAGCACTATCTCACCATGTTCGGCTCAACGGTGGCGATCCCGCTCATCCTCGCCGGTCCGCTGGGCATGACGGACCCAACGGATGTCGGCATTTTGATCGGCACAATGTTCTTTGTCAGCGGCATCACCACATTGCTGCAGACCGCTTTCGGCACGCGCCTGCCGATCGTGCAGGGCGGCACCTTCTCTTTCCTTGCGCCCGCCTTCGCCATTTGTGGCATGACCGCGCTCGCGAACGAGGGGTGGGAGGTGCGCATGCTCCACCTGCAAGGTGCGATCATCGCGGGGGCCGTGGTGGAGATCGCGCTGGGCTATTCGGGGCTCATCAGTCGCATGCTCCGCTTTGTGGGTCCAATCACCATTGCCCCCACCATCGCGCTCGTCGGCCTGGCCCTCTTCAAGATTGGTGCGCCGATCGCGGGCACCCACTGGGGCATCGGCGGACTGACGATTCTGCTGATGATTCTCTTCAGCCAGATCCTGCGGCACAAGCATCGCGCCCTTGAACTCTTTCCGATCATGCTGGGCATTTTGCTGGCGTGGGGCGTGGCCGGCGCACTGACGTGGGCCGGTGTCTTCGGCGGCGAGGTGGTGGATGCCGCGGGCGAAGTCGTTCAGGAGGCCCATCCGGCGCATGTCTCGCTTGTAAGGGTCCAGAACGCGCGCTGGGTGCAGGTGCCCTATCCGATGCAATGGGGCGTTCCCATTTTCGGCCTGGCCGCTTTTGTCGGCATGCTGGCGGGATACCTCGCCTCCATTGTCGAATCGGTCGGCGACTACTATGCCTGTGCCCGGCTTTCGGGCGCCCCGGTGCCGACGCGCAAACTCGTGAGCAAGGGTCTGGGAATGGAGGGCATCGGCTGCCTGGTTGCGGGCCTCATGGGCACAGGGAATGGAACGACTTCGTACAGCGAAAACATCGGCGCGATCGGTCTGACCCGGGTGGGCAGTCGCCGGGTCGTGCAGGTCGGCGCCGTGATGATGATTGTCCTGGGCATGGTCGGTAAGTTCGGCGCGGTGTTCACTACGATTCCGCAGCCGATTGTCGGCGGTATGTACTGCATGATGTTCGGCATGATCGCCGCGGTCGGCTTATCCAACCTGCAATTTGTGAATCTCAATTCATCGCGAAACCTCTTTATTCTCGGGTTCGCCTTCTTTATGGGGCTCTCTGTGCCCGAATACTTCGAGGCCAACCCGCTCGTGTTTGCCGATCCCTGGGGCTGGTTCTCGGATATTCTCAATACCCTTGGCCGAACTGGTATGGCCGTTGGCGCTGTCTGTGCGATGGTCCTCGATAATCTCATTCCCGGCACCGATCTGGAGCGCGGGCTCACGCACTGGCATCCCGGGGTTCGTGACGAAGACCTCTCCGGCCCTCCGCTCTAGAACTCCGGCCAAAGCATATTGCGAAAACAGGCGCGTTAACCGTTTCAAGCGTTTTGTTTTCAGGTTCTTGACCTTCGTATAGCGCGTTGCCTATACTACTTGGGCCGCAGCGCACCACCGCGCGCCGGTGCAGAGGCGCTGCCTTGGAGAATCGAGAGAAATTGCCATTTGTCATCACGAAACAAAGGAAACCGTTATGCCACGAATCGTAAAAGCCGGACTCATTCAATGCAGCAGCACACACGCGGGCGATACCGATCCGAAAGAGATTCGATCGGCCATGATCGAGAAACACATGGGCTTCATCGAAGAGGCAGGCAAGCAGGGCGTGCAGGTCCTCTGCCTCCAGGAACTCTTTTACGGCCCCTACTTCTGCGCAGAGCAGCAGCCCCGTTGGTATGACATCACCGAAAAAATTCCCGAAGGTCCCACCATCCAGCTCATGTGCGAGACGGCGAAGCGTCTCGGTATGGTGCTCGTGGTGCCGATCTACGAAGTCGACCTGCCCGGCGTCTATTACAACAGCGCCGCCGTCATCGATGCCGATGGAACGTTTGTGGGGCTCTATCGGAAGAACCACATTCCACACTGTCTGCCGGGCTTCTGGGAAAAGTTCTATTTCCGCCCCGGTAACCTGGGCTATCCCGTCTTCGAAACCGCCGTTGGCAACATCGGAGTCTACATCTGTTACGACCGGCACTTCCCCGAAGGTGCGCGGGCCCTGGCGCTGAACGGTGCGGAGATCATCTTCAACCCCTCCGCCACCGTGGCCGGGCTCAGCGAATACCTCTGGAAACTCGAACAGCCCGCGCACGCCGTCGCGAACGCGGTCTACGTGGGCGCCATCAACCGTGTCGGCACCGAGAAGCCGTGGGGCATTGGCGAGTTCTATGGCCAGTCCTACTTCTGCGATCCGCGCGGTCAGTTCATTGCCCAGGCCAGCCGCGATAAAGACGAATTGCTCGTGGCCGATCTCGATCTGGATAAAATCCAGGAGGTCCGGAACACCTGGCAGTTCTTCCGCGATCGCCGGCCGGAAACATACGACGAACTCGTCGCCCTGTGAGTTTCGGCGCCGGGCCATGAGGCGGAGCGCTTTGTGAAGGAGGACCGATGATGACGACACAGACCGAAGCAAAGGCGCCCAGCCTGCCGCCTTTCGATTACACGCCAAAGCCATACGGCGGACCCTCCTTCGAGGAGGTGATGGCGCTGCGGAAGAAGTTCCTGACTCCGGCGCTGGTGACCTACTACAAGAACCCCATCATGATCGTCGAGGGGTCGATGCAGTATCTCTTCGACGAGAAGGGGCGGCGCTACCTCGATGCCTTTGCCGGCATCGTCACCGTCAGCGTGGGCCATTGTCACCCGACGGTGACCCGCGCCGCGGTGGAGCAGTTTCAGACCCTGCAACATGTCACCACCATCTATCTGCACCCGACCATTGCCCAGTATGGGCAGATGCTGGCCGAGCGGTTGCCTGGCGACCTGAGCGTTTGCTATTTCGTCAACTCCGGTTCCGATGCCAACGACCTGGCACTGCTCATGGCGCGGCTCTACACGGGCAACTGGGATGTCGTCGCCCTGCGCAACGCCTACCACGGCGGCAATTACTCCGCCATGGGCCTCACTGCGCACCATACCTGGAAGTATAATGTGCCCGGTGGCTTCGGCGTGCATCACCTGCCCAACCCCGACCCGTACCGTGGGCCGTGGGGCCGCGACGAGCCCGACGCCGGGCGAAAGTATGCCGCCGACATCGCGGACCACATCAAGTTCGGGACGCCCGGCAAGGTCGCCGCCTTCTTCGCCGAATCGATCCAGGGCGTCGGCGGCGCCGTCACCTATGCGCCGGGCTATCTCCAGGAGGCCTATCGCATCGTGCGCGAGCACGGCGGCCTCTGCATTGCCGACGAAGTGCAGGCCGGCTTCACGCGCACCGGCACCCACTACTGGGGCTTCGAAGGCGAAGGGGTCATGCCTGACATCGTCACCATGGCCAAGGGCATCGGCAACGGCGCTCCGCTTGCCTGCGTGGTGACGCGGCCGGAAATCGCGCAGACCCTGACCTCGCGCATTCACTTCAACACCTTCGGCGGCAACCCCGTCTCCTGTGCGATGGGCAAATCCGTGCTGGAAGTGATCGACCAGGAACGTATTCAGCAGAATGCGCTGGAGCGGGGGGCGCAGTTCTTCGAAGGCATGAAGCCGTTGACCGAAAAGCATGCCGTCATCGGCGACGTGCGAGGAAAAGGGCTCATGCTCGGGGTGGAACTCGTCAAGGACCGTGCCAGCAAAGAGCCAGCCACCGCGGAATGCGCCCAGGTCTTTGAGCGATGCAAAGAGATGGGGCTACTCATCGGCAAGGGTGGGCTGCACGGCAACACGCTGCGGATCAAGCCGCCCATGTGCCTGACCGCCGACGACATGAAGTTCCTGTTGGACGTGCTCGATGCCGCCCTGACTGAACTCTGACTTGGAAAACGGGTAGAGGAATGATGAAAATCGGTATCCCCAAAGAGGTGAAGGTGAAGGAGAACCGGGTGGCCTGCACGCCGGGCGGCGCGCGCATGCTCACCCGCGTCGGGCACGAGGTGCTCGTCGAGACGGATGCCGGGCTGGGCAGCGGCTTTCCCGACGACCAGTATGAGCGCGCAGGCGCCACTATCGTGCCGACCGCCGAAGACGCATGGGGCGCCGACATGGTGGTGAAGGTGAAGGAACCGATCCGGTCCGAATACGGGTTTCTCCGGGAGGGCCTGCTCCTCTTTACCTATCTGCATCTCGCCGCCGACAAGCCGCTCACCGAGCGGTTGATTGAATCGAAGACCCGGGCGATCGCCTACGAGACGGTCCAGACCGGCCGGCGCCTGCCGCTGCTGGAGCCGATGAGCGAAATCGCCGGGCGCATGAGCACGTTGGTGGGCGCCTATTACCTGAGCAAAGCGCAGGGCGGCAAGGGCGTACTGCTCGGCGGCGTGCCGGGTGTGTTGCCGGGCAACGTGCTGGTCCTGGGTGGCGGAACGGCGGGCATCAATGCCGGGCGTGTCGCCGCGGGGATCGGCGGGGAGGTCACGATTCTCGAAGTGGACATTGAGAAGATGCGCTTTCTCGATATCACCCTGCACAGCGCCGCGCACACGCTCTATTCCAACGAACAGAATCTGATGGAGATCCTGCCATCCATCGATCTGCTGATCGGTGCGGTCCTTGTGCCCGGCGCCGCTGCACCCAAACTGATCCGGCGCGAAATGTTGCACGTCATGAAACCCGGCTCCGTTTTCGTGGACATCGCGGTCGACCAGGGGGGGTGTGCCGAAACCACGCGCGCCACGACCCACGAAGAACCCACGTATGTCGAAGAGGACATTGTCCATTACTGTGTCGCCAACATGCCCGGTGCCTACGCGCGCACCTCGACACAGGCGCTGACGAACGCGACGCTTCCCTATGCCCTCAAGATTGCCAACCTCGGCTTCGAAGCCGCCCTGCGCCAGATGCCCGAACTGATTCTCGGCGCAAACACGGTGGACGGGAAACTGGTCCATGAGGCCGTCGCGGAGGCGCATGGACTGCCCTTCACGCCGTTGAGGATCGAAGCCTCGCCTCTCGATTTGTAAGCTGACCCGCCAGGAAGGAGCGACCCCGATGACAACTGAAACCCTGAGCCCTTGTCCGATCCTGATCGATAACGAATGGTCTGAACCACAGACCGCCGAGACGGCGAGCGTCTTTAATCCTTCGACCGGCGAGGTGATTGCCCACGTGCCTATGTGCGGTGCCGACATTGTGGATGCCGCCGTGGAATCCTGCGCCCGTGCCGCGCGCGACTGGGCCGAGACGCCGCCGATCGACCGTGCCCGTGTGTTGTTCCGCTACAAGATGCTGCTCGAAGAACACTTCGAAGAAATCTCGCGCATGATCACCCGCGAGCACGGCAAAACGATCACCGAAGCGCGCGGCGACCTGCGGCGCGGCGTCGAGGTGGTCGAATATGCATGCGGTGCGCCGGAACTCCTCAAAGGAGAGAGCCTGGAAAACATCGCGCGCGGCATCGATTGCGTCACCTATCGTCAGCCGGTCGGCATCTGTGCGGGCATCTGCCCCTACAACTTCCCGGCATTGGTCCCCATGTGGATGTTCCCACTCGCGCTCGCCTGCGGGAACACCTTCATTCTCAAGCCGAGCGAAAAGGTGCCGCTCACCGGCGTGCGCCTCATCGAGCTGCTGGTGCAGGCTGGCCTCCCGCCCGGGGTCTTGAATGTCGTACACGGCGGCAAGGAATGCGTCGATGCCCTGCTGAAACACCCGAAGATCTCCGCGATTTCCTTCGTGGGTTCCTCGCCGGTGGCCCGGTATATCTTCGAAACCGGCACCCACCACAACAAGCGGGTTCAGGCCGCTGGCGGGGCGAAGAATTTCGTTTTCGTGCTGGGCGACGCGGAAATGGACAAGGCCGTTCCGGGCATGATCGACGGCGCCTTCGGCTGCGCCGGGCAGCGCTGCATGGCTGCCTCCACGGCCGTGGTGGTGGGGGATGCACAGAAGAAGTTCCTCAACCCGCTCGCCGAGGCGGCGCAGGCGATCCGGGTCGGCGCTACCGATCGGGATCCACAAGCCCTCATGGGCGCGGTGATCACCCGCGAACATCGGGACCGTATTGTGGGGATCGTGGAGAAAGGCATGCAGGAAGGCGCGGATCTGCTGGTCGACGGCCGCGAGGTTCGAGTGGCGGATGCGCCGGACGGCTTCTATCTCGGGCCAACGATTGTCGATCACGTGCGCGACGAGATGGAAATCTGCGCCACCGAAACCTTCGGGCCAGTCCTGAATGTCATGCGGTTCGACAACCTGCACGATGCGCTGGAGAGCGCGAACCGGCAGGCCTTCGGGAATGGCGCCTGCATCTTCACCACGTCCGGCAAGGCCGCCCGCGAGTTTGCGCACAACGTCAAAGCCGGCATGGTGGGCATTAATGTCGGCGTGCCCGCGCCCCTCGCCTATTTCCCGTTCAGCGGCTGGGACTACAGCTTCTTCGGCGACCTGCACGTACAGGGTCATGAGGGCGTGCAGTTCTACACGCGCACGAAGGTGGTTACCTCGCGCTGGTTCCAGCCGGGCGAAGGCGATATCTGGCACAAGGATTAGGGGCCGATCTGGATACGAGAAGAATCGGGTCCCCAGTAAGAAGGAGAGAGCGAAATGAGTCTATTGATCAAGAACGGCGAAGTGGTCACCGCGAGCGAGCGGTATGAGGCCGACATTCTTTGCGAGAACGGAAAAATTGTACGCATCGAACGGGGCATTGAGGCGCCCGATGCCGAGGTCGTCGATGCCGCCGGCAAGTACGTTTTTCCCGGATTCATTGACCCGCACGTGCATATCTACCTGCCGTTCATGGGCACCTATGCCATTGATACGTACGAAACCGCCAGCCAGGCGGCCCTGGTCGGCGGCACCACGACGCTGATCGAAATGTGCTGCCCGGCACGCGGCGACGATCCGCTCGAATCGTTCCATCTCTGGAAGAGCAAGGCCGAAGGGGTCAGCGCCTGCGACTTCACCTTCCACATGGGCGTTTCCCGCTACGACGAGGAAACCGCGGCGCAGCTCCGGCAGATCGTCGCGGAAGGCATCAGCAGCTTCAAGGTTTTCCTCGCCTACAAGGGCGCGTTCGGCGTTTCAGACGAAGAGCTGTTTCATGTGATGAAGCTCGCCAAGGAATTGGGTGTGATCGTGACGGCCCATTGCGAAAATCCGGACCTCGTGCTGGAGATGCAGAAGAAGCTCGTGGCGGAAGGGAAACTGGAGCCGAAGTGGCATTACTGGTCGCGCCCGCCCGAGGTGGAGGCCGAAGGTACGGGCCGCCTCATGACCTTCGCGGAATTGCTGGGCACCCATGTCTATGTCGTGCACCTGAGCTGCAAAGAGTCGCTCGACCGCGCCGTCGCGGCCAAGCGGCGCGGGGTCAATGCCTATGTCGAGACGCTGATCCAGTTTCTCACCCTCGACATGACCTATGCGGAATTACCCGATTTCGAGGGCGCCAAGTATGTCATGTCGCCGCCGCTTCGTCATAAGAGCAACCAGGAAGTGCTTTGGAACGGGCTGAAGACCGGTCTCGTCAGTACCTGCGCCACGGACCATGCGCCATTCAACTTCAAGGACCAGAAGCCGATGGGCAAAGACGACTTCACGAAGATTCCCAACGGCATTCCTTCGCTCGAAGACCGTGTGAATCTGCTCTGGACCCACGGCGTAATGGAGGACCGCATCGACATCCATACCTTTGTGGACTGCGCCAGCACGCAGGCCGCCCGCATCTTCGGGTTGTTCCCGCGGAAGGGCACCATTCAGGTCGGTGCGGACGCGGACCTTGTGGTGTACGACCCGGGTTACGAAGGCAACATTTCCGTAAAGACGCACAAGATGGCCGTCGACTACAGCGCGTTCGAAGGCTGGCCGATCAAGGGCCGGCCCCATGTCGTGACTGTGCGCGGTGAGGTCGCCGCCCGCGACGGCGAGTTCGTGGGCACGCTCGGCAGGGGCCAATTCCTGAAGCGTGTGCCGAGCCATTTCTGAGCCCTCGCCGATGGATCCTTCGGCATCAGCGGGGCAGCGGCTCCGGGAGGCACTCAAGGCGGAGCGGCCCTTGCAGGTGGTGGGCACCGTCAACGCCTACAGTGCGTTGTTGGCCGAGCGCGCCGGGTTTCGTGCCCTCTATCTCTCCGGCGCCGGGGTGGCGAATGCGAGCTATGGGCTGCCGGATCTTGGCATGACCAGCCTCGACAATGTGCTCGAAGATGTGCGCCGCGTGTCGGGCGCCACGGCGCTGCCGCTCCTGGTCGACGCTGATACCGGGTGGGGCGGTGCCTTCAATATTGCCCGCACGGTGCGGGAGATGATCCGGGCCGGCGCGGCGGGCATCCATATCGAGGATCAAGTGGCCGCAAAACGATGTGGGCATCGCCCCAATAAGGCGTTGGTGCCCAAGAGCGAAATGGTCGATCGCATCAAGGCCGCCGTCGACGCCCGGACGGACGAAGCTTTCGTGATCATGGCACGCACGGATGGCCTGGCCGGCGAAGGGCCCGACGCCGCGCTCGAACGTGCCCGCGCGTATGTCGAGGCGGGGGCCGATATGCTCTTTCCGGAAGCGCTGACGGACCTCACGCATGTGCGTGCCTGCGCCGACGCTACGGACGTGCCCGTGCTGGTCAACCTCACGGAATTCGGAAAAACCCCGCTCTGGACCCTGGCCGAGATTGGAGAAGCGGGTGCGGCGCTGGCCCTTTATCCGCTCTCCGCCTTTCGGGCCATGAGCGCCGCCGCACTGAGTGTGTACGGCGCGATACGGCAACAGGGCACGCAGGCGGGAGTCGTCGATGCCATGCAGACGAGGGCCGAATTGTATGACGTGCTGAATTATCACGCCTACGAAGCGAAACTGGACGAGCTCTTCAGCGAGGGCGGTAGCACGACTTCGTGAACAAGCCGCCTGCTGCGATTTCAACGAAGATCAACAACCGAGTGGAGGATAAGAAGATGGGGAAAGAAGGTGGTTTAGCGGGAATAGTGGCGGGGCAGACGTCTGTAGCGACCGTCGGAAAAGAAGGGGTGGGACTGACCTATCGCGGTTTTAACATTGAGGACCTGGCGGAGAACGCCTCCTTCGAGGAAGTGGCGTATCTCCTCATCTATGGAGAGCCACCGACTGCCAGCCAGCTTGCCGATTACCGGAAGGCGCTGCGTGAGATGCGCGGCCTGCCGCCGGGACTCTGCACGATTCTGGAGAACCTGCCGAAGACGGCGCACCCCATGGATGTGCTGCGAACCGGCTGTTCCGCGTTGGGGACCATGGAACCGGAAGGCGAAGGACGCGACGGTGTCGCCGTAGCCAACCGGCTGCTGGCCTGCTTTGGTTCCATGCTCCTCTACTGGTATCACTTCGCGCACCATGGTCGGCGCATCGAGGTGGAGACCGACGACGAGAGCGTTGGCGCGCATTTCCTCAGGCTGCTGCATCAGCGCGACCCCGACGAAATGGCCGCACGGATGATGGACGTCTCGCTGATCCTCTACGCGGAGCACGAGTTTAATGCCTCGACCTTCACGGCACGGACCATCGTCTCGACACTGTCCGATTTCTATTCCGGCATCACCGGCGCCATTGGCGCGCTGCGTGGGCCGCTCCATGGCGGCGCCAACGAAGCGGCCATGGAGCTGATTCAGCGCTTCAAGACGCCGGACGAGGCGGAGGCGGGCATCATGGAAATGCTCGCCCGCAAGGAGAAGATCATGGGGTTCGGACATCGCGTCTATCGCATCTGCGATCCTCGCTCGGAAGTGATTCAGCAATGGGCGCGGAAATACGCGGAAGCGACGGGGGACAAGGTGATTTATCCGGTCTCCGAGCGGATCCATGCCGTGATGAAGCGGGAAAAGAAGATGTTCCCGAACCTCGATTTCTATAGTGCCTCTGCTTATCATTTTGCAGGCATCCCGACGGAACTGTTCACGCCGATCTTTGTGATCTCCCGCACCACCGGCTGGGCCGCGCACATTCTCGAACAGCGGGGAGACAACCGCCTCATCCGGCCCACGGCGGATTATGTCGGTCATGAGCCGCGCGCCTGGGTGCGAGTGGGAGGCCAGGCATGAGTGGGGCGATCTCAAACGTTCGTCCAGATCCGGACGACCTGCTGGTTCGCATCGCGGAGTATGTTCTCGATGCCCGGATCGACAGCGAAGAAGCCTTCCGTACCGGGCGTTATTGCCTGCTCGACACGCTGGGCTGCGGCTTCATGGCCTTGGCGTTCCCGGAGTGCCGCAAGCGCATGGGGCCGGTCGTGCCCGGTGCCGAAATGGACAATGGCTGCCGAGTCCCAGGCACGTCACACCGGTTGGATCCCGTTCAGGGTGCCTTCAACATTGGGTGCATGATTCGTTGGCTCGACTTCAACGACACCTGGTTGGCGGCGGAATGGGGTCATCCCTCCGATAACCTCGGCGGGCTGCTTGCCGTCAGCGACTTCCTCTGCCGCACGCGGCAGCGTCGCGTCACCGTGCGGGAGTTGGTCCAGGCCATGATCCAGGCGCACGAGATTCAGGGCGTACTCGCGCTGAAGAACAGCTTTAATCGCGTGGGGCTGGACCACGTGCTGCTGGTCCGCATCGCCACCACCGCCGTCGTCACCGGGCTGCTGGGCGGCGATCAGAACCGGATCGTGGATGCCGTTTCCAATGCGTGGGCCGACGGCGGCGCTTTGCGAACCTACCGGCATGCGCCTAACACGGGGCCCAGAAAGTCATGGGCCGCTGGCGATGCAACGCGCAGAGGCGTCCAGCATGCGCTCATGGCCATGGCCGGGGAAATGGGCTATCCCTCCGTTCTCTCCGCAAAAGGCTGGGGCTTCCAGGACGTGCTTTTCGACGGCAATGCGCTGGTGTTGGAGCGTCCCCTCGGCAGCTATGTCATGGAGCATGTCTTGTTCAAAATATCGTTTCCCGCCGAGTTCCATGCCCAAACCGCTGTCGAGGCCGCCATGACGTTGCATCCGGCGGTGAAAGATCGCCTGGCGGAGATCGAGCGAGTGGAACTCCGTACGCACGAGTCCGCTATCCGTATTATCGACAAGACCGGCCCCCTTCATAATCCGGCCGATCGCGACCATTGCCTGCAGTACATGACGGCCGTCGGCCTGATTTTCGGCGCACTGACCGCAGAGCATTACGAGGATGAAGTGGCAAAAGACCCGCGCATCGATGCGCTGCGCGAAAAGATGGTTGTGGCCGAGGAGCCCCGCTACTCGCGCGATTATCTTGACCCCGAGAAGCGTTCGATCGCGAATGCCCTTCGCGTGGTCCTCCGTGACGGATCCGAAACCGAGTGGGTCGAAGTCGAGTATCCCGTTGGCCATCGCCGCCGCCGGGAGGAGGGGATTCCACTGCTGATCGAAAAATTCGAAAAGGCCGTGCGCGCCCATTTCCCAGCCGCACAGGCGGAACGTATTCTTGCATCGTGCCGCGAGCCGGCGACGCTCGACGATCTGGCCGTTTCGGAGTTCGTCGACCTGTTTGTGGAGGAGAACGAACCGGCCTAATGCTTTCGGTCGAGAATGTGCCGGGCAATCGCCTCCAGCGGGGCGGTGTTGCCATGCAGGTGCGCCAACTGGAGGACGGCATTGTCGATTAAGTTCTCCGCGCGGGTGCGGGCCTCTTCCAGGCCGTGCAGCGAGACATACGTACTCTTTGCCGCTCGCGCATCGCTGCCCGCCGTCTTCCCCAGGGTGGCCGTGTCCGAAGTGGCGTCGAGGATGTCATCGACAATCTGAAACGCCAGACCGATATCTCCGCCATACATAGTCAGCGCGTCCAGCGCTTCGGGGCGCCCCCCGGCGGCCATGACGCCGATCCGGACACTGGCCTTGATCAGCGCGCCGGTTTTCTTGGAATGAATCTGGAGAAGCGCTTCTTCGGGAATGTGCTTTCCTTCCGCGGCGAGGTCTTCGATCTGGCCGCCGATGACGCCCTGGGAGCCTGCCGCCCGGGCCAGTTCCAGCACGAGGCGATTCGGGGTGTAGGGTGGGGGAGCGGGGCATTCGGCCATCCACTCGAACGCGAGGGTCAGCAGCGCATCGCCGACCAGCACGGCGGTTGCTTCGTCGTAGGCGGCATGCACGGTCGGCTTGCCCCGGCGCAGATCGTCGTCGTCCATGCAAGGGAGGTCGTCATGGACGAGAGTGTAGGTGTGAAGAATCTCGATGGCGGCGGCGGGCAATGCGACGTCTTCCCGATCTCCGCCGATGGCCTCCGCGGCCGCGAGGGCGAGGATGGGGCGTAGCCTCTTCCCTCCAGCGAAGACAGAGTAGCGCATCGCCTCATGGAGCCGATGGGGACGAGTTTCCGCGCGGGGCAGATGGCGGTCCAACTCTGCTTCCACAAACTGAGCCTGCTCTTGCAGGTAGACGTCCAATGTAAACATGGGGTCACTGTAGCCAGCCACGAAGCCGCCGGAAAGCCGAATTCGCCATCGGTGCCAATCTCCCCGTCCCTGAGAAGAACCCGCTGCCCACCCCCTGCCGTGCGCTCGATAAGACCCGCTGCCCGCCCCTGCCTCGCAGCCGAGAGACCCCGCTGCCCGCCCCAGCCTCGCAGCCGAGAGAACCCGCTGCCCACCCCCTGCCGCCTCGTACCGTGCGCTCG
>SLOV01000097.1 GCA_007132345.1 Kiritimatiellia bacterium | reverse complement strand
TGGGTGAACTATGCGCGCGCCTGGACGGAAGCCCGGATTTCCCGCTACTTCTGGAATAGCTTGCTCGTCACGTCCGGCTCCGTGGCGGGCTGCCTGCTGCTGGCCTCCATGGCGGCCTACGCCCTGAGCCGGTTCCGTATCCGAGGGGGCACTCCCATCTTCCTTCTTTTCCTTTCGGGGCTCATGATCCCGATGCAGTTGTCGATCATTCCGCTCTTCTTCCAGATGCGCGATTGGGGACTCCTCAACTCGCGCCTGGGTCTGATGCTCGTCTACATGGCGGGCGGACTCCCTTTCGCCATCTTCATTCTTGCCGGCTTCTTTCGCACGCTGCCCGGCACCCTCTACGAGGCCGCGGTGATCGACGGCTGCAGCGAGTGGCGCGTCTTCTGGAACATCATGCTGCCGCTGGCACGGCCCGGCATGGTCACCGTTGCCATCTTCCTCTTTCTCGGTACCTGGAACGAGTATTTCACCGCCTTCATGTTCCTCTCCGGTGCCGACAGCGAGGCCGCGCGAACCTTGCCGCTGGGCCTGGCGAATATCGCGATTGTCTCACAGTATCGAAGTGACTATGGGGTCAGTTTTGCCGGATTGGTGCTCGTGCTGCTGCCGACGCTTCTCTTTTTCGTGATTCTCCAGAAGCGGATCGTCAAGGGCATCGCCGCAGGCGCCCTCAAGGGCTGAGGCAGAAAGCATTTGACTTCCATTATGCGTAGCAGGATCATCCGCGACCCGACGGTTCCCTATGCATTTGCGTGTATTCCAACATGTGCCCTTCGAGGGACTGGGCGCCATTTCCGATTGGGTGGCGGGGCGCGGTGCAGAGATTGAATTCGTCCGCTGGTTCAACGGAGAGACCCCACCGGCGGGGAACCGCGATCCCGATCTGCTCGTCATCCTTGGCGGACCCATGAGCGTCAATGACGAGGAGCAGCTTCTCTGGCTACGAACGGAGAAAGAGGCGGTTCGCCGTGCACTGGCAGATGGCGTTCCCACGCTTGGCATTTGCCTCGGTGCACAACTCATGGCCGCCTCGCTGGGGGCGGCGGTTTACCCGAATCCGGAAAAGGAGATCGGCTGGTTCGCCGTGCATGCAGCCAGCGGCGCGGCATCCGACGCACTCCTTTCGCTTGCTGAACCGCTGACCGTTTTTCATTGGCACGGCGAAACCTTCGACCTTCTGCCCGGGGCAATGTGCCTGGCCTCCTCCAAAGCATGCGCCCACCAGGCCGTGCAATTCGGGCCGCGCGCCATTGGGCTACAGTTCCATCTGGAGACGACCGCCGAGTCCGCCGCCTTGCTGGTGGCGCATTGCTCCGACGAGATGGAGCACGGCCCCTATGTGCAATGCCCCCGCGAGGTGCTCGGGGTCTCGCCCTCCGTGTACCGAGCCATCCATGCGCAACTTTTTCGCCTGCTGGATGCACTCGTGGGCGAAGCGCAATAGGGTGCCGCCCATACAGATAGCCCACGCCGTTTCCCGAAAACACCTTGCCGATCAAGCGGTAGCATCGCGGAAGTCATAGAATTGCCGTGCTGTTTCCTTGCCGCGCCTGTAAGATACGCTGCTCTACAGATGCCGTTCGTTGCAGGATTGCGTCGGATGCCGGGCGGATCGCCGTGAGCAGCAGGAGAACAGCAGCATGAAGACTCGACGGATCGTTTTGCCTCTCGCCACCCTCTGCGCGTTGCTCACGTTCTGGCTACCGCCGATGGCCCAGGCCCAACTCAATTTCGGCACCATATCGGATGCACGCAGCAATACCATCGACCCCTACGCGCCCGATAATCTCGGCCAAGCCTGGCAAGTGACCGGCCGAGTCTCCTCCGTCGACTTCCAGTCCACCTTCGGCGGCACCAACTGGGTCACCATCTACTTCCAGGACCCCATCGACAACGCCGGGCTCCTCCTCTTCTTCCCGACCAACCTTGATCCCTCCTACGATCCCGCGATCCTCAGTACCGGCAAACAGATCCGCGTCGCCGGCCTCATCGAACAGACCGGATTCGGCGTCACGACCATCCGCCCGAACGTGCCGTCTATTAACATCGAGATCACCGACCCCACCGAGGTCGGGCTCACACCGCTTTCCATGACGCTGAGCGACCTGCTCGCCGACCCCGAATCCTACGAGGCCACTTTCGTGAGCGTCGAGGATGCCACCATCACCAGCGGCACCTGGCCGAGCCTCGGCAATAGCGCCAACGTCACGATCAACGACGGCACCGCCAGCCTCGCGATGCGGATCGAATCGAGCACCAACCTCGACGGGCAGCTTCCGCCCACCAACGCCTTCACGGTGCAGGGCATCTTCTCGCAGTTCGACACCAGCGCCGCTCCCAAGGATACCGGCTACCAGATCCTGCCTAGCTTCTATACGGATGTGATTCAGGACGTCGGCGATGTCCCGCCCGAGATCGTCATCACGCCGACCAACCGCATTGTCGGCGCCGGGCAGGCGGCGGTCTTCAACCTGCTGGGCCAAGACCGCAACGCCGAAGATGTGCTGACCTTCTCGGCCCCCGACGCGCCGCCCGGAACGATCATCACCCCGCTCCCCGACCGGCAGGCGGATCTCTCCTGGACGCCGGGCGCGGGCTTTGAGGGCACCACCAACGTCTTCGATGTGATTGTCTCGGACGGCGCGAACGAAGCCACCGGCACGGTGCAGGTGATCGTGCTGAGCGAAGAGCTGGCCAACATCGTACTGAACGAAGTCCATTTCGACCCGGCGCCCGGACTGGCCGGCGACGCAAACGGCGACGGCTTCCGCGACGCGCTGCTCGACGAGTTTGTCGAAATCGTGAACAACAACATGCATCCCGTGGATATGAGTGGCTGGACCTTCTGGTACAACAACAACATGACCTACACCATTCCGGCCGACACGGTGATCCCGGGGCAGGCCGCGCTGGTGCTCTTCGGTGGACCAACACCTGTCGGCACGTTTGGCGGCGCCACAGTGCTCTGGGGCACGAACACCTGGCCCAACCTCGGCAACAACGGCGGGGTGATCAGCCTACGCACCACCGACGGCACGCCGGTCTTCGACGTGAACTACAACACCTTCGGCGGGTTTGCCGGTGGTAACA
Organism: Kiritimatiellia bacterium; assembly: GCA_007132345.1. Taxonomy (GTDB): domain Bacteria; phylum Verrucomicrobiota; class Kiritimatiellia; order SLOV01; family SLOV01; genus SLOV01. Next base: position 13,304 of record SLOV01000097.1, on the reverse strand, counting down.
CGGACCAATCGCTCACCCTTAATCCCGACGTCACCGGCGACTGGGGCCTGCACACCGATGCGAATCCCTCCCTGCTCTGGTCGCCGGGCCTGCGCGTGGACGGCACGCCGTTCCCCGGCTCCACACTCACCAACACCCCGCCGGTGCTGACTCTCCCTGCCGACAGTGTCGTGCGCATCGGCGAATCCATCACGCTGAACGTCTCCGGCGTCGATCCGGAAGATGACCCCTTCACGCTGGACGTGCTCGGAGCACCCGCCACCGCCCAGTTCACCGACAACGGCGACGGCACGGGCAGCCTGGTCTACACCGGCCAACTCGCCGACGCGGGGACGGTCTTCACGCTCACCTTCACCGCCGATGACACCTTCGGGGTATCGAGCAACAGCACCACGCTCGCGGTGCCTTCCCTGCAGTACAACGGGCTGATCATCAATGAGTATCTGGCCAATCCGATAGCCTCGCCTGGCGGCTTCGATGCGAACAACGACGGGGTCCTCGACGCTTCCGACGACGAGTATGTGGAAATCGTCAACAACACGACGGGCACGGTGAACCTGGCCGGGATGATGATCTGGGACGATAACTCCTTACGCCACGTTTTCGATCCCTTCGAACTACCGCAGGGCGGTGTGATCGTGGTCTTCGGCGGCGGCTCGCTGACCAACTTCACCGCTTCCCCGGCGGTAACGGCCTCCCAGGGCACGCTGGGCCTGCGCAACAGCTTTGACAGCATCCGGCTCTTCACGCCGAGCACGACGCTGGTGGACCGGGTCGATTACGTGGGGTCGGCGCTGGGCAGCTCCGAGACGCGCTTCCCGGATATCACCGGCAGCTTCACGAACCACATGGTATTGAATGGGCAGCCCGGCAGTCCAGGCCGCATGGTCGACGGCACGCCCTTCCTGACCAACCAGCCGCCCAGTCTCCAGCCGATCGGCAACCAGACCGTCGAAGTCGGCAAGACCCTCGACCTGCTCGTGGTGGCCATCGAGAGCGATGGGGACCTGGTCACCATGACGGTGAGCAATGCGCCCGCAAACTCGAGCTTTATCGACAACGGCGATGGCACCGCCGACTTCTCCTTCACCCCCGACCCTACGCAGGTGGGCGATCACGAAGTGACCTTCATCGCCTCGGATGTCGACGGGTCCGATCAAGCTACGATCACGATCAGCGTCATCTTCGTGGCGCTCGGCCCGTGGGACTTCGAGACCGACCTGCAAGGGTGGACCCCCTACAGCCGCGCCAGCAACCGGGACTGGGTCCGAGGCAGCATCGGAGGCGGCGCCGAAGGCACGACCTGGTATATGGAAATGAATGGGTTCGGCGGCGACGAAGCCAGCGACGATTGGCTCATCAGCCCGGCGCTGAATCTGGCCGAAATGGACTGGATCGACGCAGAGTTGCGTTATTGGCGTCAGTATGGATTCTCCGGTCCGGTCTCCGACCTCGTGCTCTATGCCAGTACGGAATACACCGGCGAAGGCGATCCGCTGGACGTCACATGGGATGTCGTCCGAGAGGTCTCCCAACCGGATGCACAGAATAGTTGGGCGGAAGAAACCGCCGACCTAACGCCGTATCTCTCCAGTACCAACCTCTATCTGGCCTTCCGCTACATCAGCTCTGGAACAGGCGGCGGCGAGGCGCGCCGCTGGCGCGTCGACCAGATCTACCTGGAGGGCATCGCCGCCAACCAGCCGCCCGTCTTGGATCCGATCGCCAATCAGGTCGTGTTCCTGGGCGACGTGCTCAACCTTCCCCTCTCCGCCTCGGAGGCGGACGGCGATCTGGTCACCATGACCGTCAGCAACGCCCCGGCCAATTCGACCTTCATCGACAACGGAGATGGCACCGCCGACTTCGCGTTTACCCCTGACGCCACGCAGGTGGGCAGTTATGAGGTGACCTTTATCGCATCGGACAAGGACGGCGCCGATCAGGTCACCATCACCATCACCGTCACGACCGAAGAGCTCGGCCCCTGGGATTTCGAGTCCGGCCTGCAAGGCTGGATGCCCTTCAGCCGCGCCAGTAATCGCGACTGGACCCGGCAATCCGACGACGGCGGCGCCGAAAGCACCCTCTGGTATATGCAGATGGATGGGTTCGGCGCTGACGAGGCCAGCGACGACTGGCTGATCAGCCCAGCGCTGGATATGGAGAGCCGCGGCTGGACCGACGCGCAGTTGCGGTACTTCCGTCACTATGCGTTCGGCGGCCCGGTCTCCTCCCTCGTCCTCTACGCGAGTACCGACTACACCGGCGCTGGCGATCCCCTCGATGCCACCTGGGCCGTCGTCCAGGACGTCGCGCTGCCCGCTGCACAAAACGTCTGGGAGGAAGAAACCGCCGACCTGACCTCCTACCTGAGTGAGACGAGTCTCTACCTGGCCTTCCGCTACATTACCTCCGGAACCGGCGGTGGGCAGGCACGCCGCTGGCGCGTCGATCAGATCTACCTGGAAGGCACGTCTGCCGGCGATGTCGATACCGATGGCGACGGCATCCCTGACTGGTGGGAACTCGAGAACTTCGGCAGCATCACCGGCGCCGTCGCCACGGCCATCGCCGCCAATGGCGTCAACACCGTACTGGAGACCTACATCGCCGACCTGGACCCGAACGACCCCGACTCCGTCTTCGCGCTCACGGTGGAGGTCGATGGATCGAGCATCGAAATCACATTCGATTCCTCCTCGGCCCGCCTCTATACCACGCAGTACACCACAAATCTGGAAGAGGACCCCCAGGTCTGGATCGACCTCGAAACGGACGTGCCCGGCACCGGCGACGAGAAGACCGTTGTGGATCCAAGCGGAGACGTGCATCGCGCCTACCGTGCCAGGGTTCGACTACCGTAAGAAAGGGAGGGGTAGACGCCGGGCCGGAATCGTTTCACCCGGCCCGGCGTCTTCATCTGCATAACAACGCTTGCCGAACCGACTCCGACTGGGTATGATGAATGGATAGGAAGGGCACTATGAAAAAGATGGTTCCAGACCGAAACGCTAACCGCTCCGCATTCACCCTCATTGAGTTGCTGGTGGTCATCGCCATCATTGCCATCCTTGCTTCTCTGCTGGTGCCTGCGGTCTCCACGGCGCTTGAAACAGCTCGCTCCGCGCATTGCAAATCGAATCTGCGCCAGTGGGGCATTGCCCTGACCACTTACCTGGCGCGTTCTGGCGGAAAGTATCCATCCGAAGGCGTTGCTGCCGGCCAATCCGCGGACGTTACAGACAGAGATGCCTGGTTTAACGTGCTCGCCGAACCGATGGGGGAAACCGCGTTGATTGATCGTCTTGCCGAGTTCCCTCCGCGAATGCCACGGCCAGGCGACCGGAGCATGTTCACATGCCCCTCGACTGTTCCTGCGGACGTGACGGAGCCGGGCACAGGCGTCAGCGGACCGAACCAGCCCTTCATGTCCTACGCCTACAACCGTTTCATCGACCACTTCGGCAGGCGATTGACGGATATCGATATCCGCTTCCCTAGCCAGTTTGCTGTGTTTGGAGATGTGGGCACCTCCTTCGCCAACATGGACGGGCGACATCTGCGTTGCCGCCATGGCAAGGGGGGAAGAACCAGGAATTCGCTCGGCCATCTAACCGGCGAAGCCAATATCTGCTTCGCGGACGGGCACGTCGAAGGGAAGAGGTATGACGAGGCCTTCGTCACGTCGAGCTCCCTGAGCCAGATGAATAAGGGAGGCGTCATCTGGAACTGGCAATATGATGCAGACAACAATCAGCTCTGACCCGCCCCGTTTTTCCCCCATCCGCCCACTTGACGAGCCAGGCGCCCTCCTCTACTCTGCGCGCCTTGCTGTTGTGGTCCGCTCCGCTTACACGGGCCGGGCCACAGGAATTCCACCGAAAGAAGGATGATTCTATTGAAGACCGCTGTTTCTGAAGTGAAAGTGCGCCGAGGCGAACCGCTCGATAAAGCGCTGCGCCGGCTGAAGAAAAAACTGGACAAAGAAGGCATTATGCGCGAGATCCGCGCGCATCGGCATTACGAAAAGCCCAGCGAACGCAAGCGCCGCAAGGCGGCCCGCTCCCGCATTCGCTCCTTCTCTTCCTGAGGGGAACCGCCCCCCTCCCAGCGTCCGCTCAGATGATTTTTGCGCTGACCACCCGGTGGAACGCGCACCGCCACACCGATGGCGAGGCCCTGCTGGAAGAAATCCTCTCGATGGGCTTTCGCCACATCGAGTTGGGCTACGACACCCGCCTGGAACTGATTCCCGGCATTCAGCGCATGGTCGAATCCGGGGCGGCGGTCGTCGACAGCCTCCACAACTTCTGCCCCGTCCCCATGGGCGTCACCCGCGCCCACCCGGAAATCTATACCCTGGCCGACCCCGACCGTCGTGTGCGCGAGAGCGCCGTGAAGCACACGGCCAATACCCTGCGCATGGCCGCCCAGCTCGGCGCCCGTGTGGTGGTGGCACATGCCGGCAATGTTTCCATGCGACGTGGCACCTACAAGCTGCTGGAGATGTGGGACCAGGGCAAACAGTTCACCCCTGCCTACGAGAAGGCGCGCATGCGCCTGCAGGAAGAGCGCGAAAAACAAGGCCGACGCCCGTTCCAGGACTTGCTGCGCGGCCTCGAACAACTGCTCCCTGTCCTCCAGGATACCGGCGTGCGCCTCGCACTCGAAGTGCTGCCCACCTGGGAGGCCCTCCCCACCGAACTGGAGTTCGAGGCCATCTTCCGCCAGTTCCCCGGCGGTGAAATCGCCTACTGGCACGACATCGGCCACGCCCAGATCCGCCAGAACCTCGGCTTCATTAACATGGAGCGCTGGCTCGAACGGTTGCAACCCCACCTCGCGGGCATGCACCTGCACGACGTGGCTCCGCCCGGTCGCGACCACGTCATGCCACCGCGCGGGCACATCGATTTTTCCCGATATACACGCTTCGCCGTCGGCGACATACTGCGCGTCATCGAACCCACCACGCGCACACCACGCGAGGAGATTGTCGAGGCCCTGCACACGCTGAGGGATACGTGGCTGGGTGCCTCATCGGATAGGATACAAGGAGAACATCAATGAAGGCAGTGATTACCGGCATCACCGGGCAGGACGGTTCGTATCTCGCGGAACTACTGCTGGAGAAAGGCTATGAGGTCTTTGGCATGGTACGGCGCGCCAGCACGGAGACCTTCGAACGCATCGACCACCTGCAAGACCGCCTGAAACTCATCCAGGCCGATGTGCTCGACCAGTTGAGCCTCATTAAAATGCTGGAGGAAACCGGGCCGGACGAAATCTATAACCTCGCCGCCCAGTCCTTCGTGCCCACTTCCTGGAAACAGCCGGTCCTCACTGGCGAGTTCACCGCGCTTGGCGTCACGCGCCTCATGGACGCCATGCGCATCGTCTGCCCCAAAGCGAAATTCTACCAGGCCTCCAGCAGCGAGATGTATGGCAAAGTCCGCGAAGTGCCGCAGACCGAACTCACCCCCTTCTATCCGCGCAGCCCCTATGCCGTTGCCAAGGTCTATGGCCATTATATCACCGTGAATTACCGGGAGAGCTACGACCTCTTTGCCGTCTCCGGCATTCTCTTCAATCACGAAAGCCCGCGCCGCGGCAAAGAGTTCGTCACCCGCAAAATCACCGACGGCGTGGCCCGCATCAAGCTGGGCGCCGCGAAGGAGCTGCGGCTCGGCAACATCGATTCCCGCCGCGACTGGGGCTTCGCCGGCGATTACGTGCGCGCCATGTACCTGATGCTTCAACAGCCCGAACCGGACGATTACGTCGTGGCCATGGGTCACGACCACTCGGTGAAAGAGTTCCTCGAAATCGCCTTCGGCCACGTTGGCCTGCAATGGCAGGACTACGTCGTGCAAGATCCGGAATTCATGCGGCCCGCGGAGGTCGACCACCTCATTGGCGATCCGACCAAAGCGAAAGAAAAGCTGGGCTGGCAGCCGGAAGTCGATTTCGAGGGGCTTGTCCGTATGATGGTCGAGGCGGACCTCGATCGCGTCCGCCAGGAGATCGGCTGAACCGCCATGCGCGTGTTGGTTACCGGTGCCGAAGGGTTTGTGGGGCGTCACATGGTTCGTGACCTCCACCAGGCCGGGCACACTCCGATCCAACTTGTTCTCGATCAAGCCTCGCTCCCCGAAGCCGATGCGGCCTGTGATATTCGTGACGGCGCAACGCTGCGCGAACTCGTCGAGCGCCTGCGCCCCGACGCCTGTATTCATCTCGCCGGTATCGCCTTCGTCCCCCAGGCGTGGGAACAGCCGGAACAGACCTTCGATATCAACGTCACCGGCACCATGACCCTGCTCGATACGTTCCGGCACCATGCCCCGGATGCACGGATCCTGGTCGTCACTTCCGGGCTGAGTTATGGCGGTGCGACTGGCGAAGCGCCGATTTCCGAGTCGCACCCCTTCGCTCCGGACACGCTCTATGCCGCCAGCAAAGCCGCCGCCGACCAGGCCTCACTCCTGTATGGCCGATACCATGGCCTCCACATCATGACCGCGCGCCCGAACAATCACACCGGGCCCGGCCAATCGGATAACTTTGTGATTCCCTCCTTTGCCCGGCAACTATCCGCCATGCGCGCGGCCCCGGCTGACGCCGTGCTGCGCGTCGGCAATCTGGAGAGCCGTCGCGACCTTCTCGATGTGCGCGACGTTGTACGCGCCTACCGTCTGCTTATCGAGGGCGGCACTGCGCACCACGCATACAACATCGGCGGTGACAGACTCGTCACGATCCGCGAGGCCCTCGAGCTGATGATGGACCTCACCGGCGTCCATCCGGCGCTGGAGGTTGACCCATCCAGGTATCGCCCCACTGACCGCTCGCCGTTGCTGGACACCACCCGCATTCGGGAGCATGTCGGCTGGTCACCGCAGCGCACGTTACGCGAGACCCTCGCCGACATTGTCGCTGAAGCCTGTGCCTGAAAACGGAACCGTTAAGTGCGCATTTCAAAGAGCTGGAGGATGGGCCACGCCGATCTGAGAGAACAGGTGAGAGCACCCGCTTCCAGTATTCAGTGTTCGGTGTTCGGTGGGCCGGACGCGGAAGCGCGTCCGCTCCATTCCATAGATCTAATGAGTACACGACCGGAGCGGCTCGGCTTCCCGAGCCGGAAGGCCGATCTCAAGCGCTGTTCTCTCAAACGTGCTCTTGGTCGACAAGGCTCGGGACAAGGCTCACGACAAAGACGGACACTGAACACCCGACACTGAACACCGAACACTGTACACTCCCCGACCACTGCCCCCCCGCCCGCCTCCGGCGGGCGGCGGGCTACCCAAACAACGAAAGCTGCTTAGTGTCCTCTTTGCTCCTTCGCGGACGCTTCGCGGCAATCTTGGGCTGGCCCGTCTCGGCAAACTCGCCTTCCTCAAGGTTCGCGAGAATCTCGTGGGCCCGCGACACCACACCGCCCGGCAAACCCGCCAAGCGCGCCACCTGTATGCCGTAACTCTTGTCGGCCGCGCCGCGCACAATCTTGCGCAAGAACACGATGTGGTCGCCCGTCTCTTTCACCAACACGTTGTAATTCTGCACCCCAGCCAGTGTCACGGCCAGGTCGGTGAGTTCGTGATAGTGGGTGGCGAACAACGTGCGCGCCTTCACCCGTGCTTCGTTGTGCAGATGCTCCGCCACGGCCCAGGCGATGCTGATACCGTCAAACGTGCTCGTACCGCGCCCGATCTCGTCGAGCACCACCAGGCTGCGCGGGGTGGCGTTGTGCAGAATATTCGCCGTCTCCTGCATCTCCACCATGAAGGTGCTGCGCCCCCGCGCCAGATCGTCGCTGGCGCCGACGCGCGTGAAAATCCGGTCGACCAACCCCACATGCGCCTCCCGCGCCGGAACAAAGGAGCCCATCTGCGCCATCAACACAATGAGCGCGACTTGCCGGATATAGGTCGACTTCCCCGCCATGTTCGGGCCGGTAATGATCAGCACCTGATTCGTCAATGTGTCGAGGTCCGTATCATTGGGTACAAACCGATCCGCGTCGGGCATCTGCTCGATGATCGGATGCCGCCCGTCCCGAATCCGTAGTGTGGTGCTTTCGTCCACCGCCGGGCACGCAAAGTTCTGGGCCAGCGCCCGCTCGGCGAACGAGGCCAGTACATCCGACTCCGCCAGCGCCGCCGCAATCCGTTGAACGGCGTCCGTATGCGCCACCACCTTCACGCGCAACTCCAGGAACAGCTCGTACTCCAGATCCTGCGCCCGGTCCTGAGCGCCCAGGATCTTATTCTCGTACTCTTTGAGCTGCGGCGTAACGAACCGCTCGGCGTTCACGAGTGTCTGCTTTCGCACATAGTCCTCGGGCACCTGCGCGAGGTTGCTCTTCGTCACTTCAATGTAATAGCCAAACACCTTGTTAAAGCGGACCTTCAGGCTACGAATCCCGGTCCGCTCCTGCTCGGCCGCCTGATACTCCGCCAGCCAGCGCCGCCCCTCGCTCGCGGCGTTGCGCAGCTCATCCAGTTCGGCGTTATAGCCTGCGCGCAACATGCCGCCCTCGCGCAGGGTCACGGGGGCTTCGTCCTCGATGGCGCGTTCGATCAGTTCCACGAGTTCCGGCAGCGGCTCGATGGCTTCGTTCAACGCCGTCCAGCGCGGCGCGTTGGTCTGAGCCAGATGCAGCTTCACGCCTGGCAGGCGTCCGAGCGACACGCCAAGCGCCTTCACATCGCGCGCGTTGCCCGCACCACTACTGACCCGGGCAATGAGCCGCTCCAGGTCCTTGATACCACCGAAGGCCTCGCGCAGATCGAGCAGGGTCTTGCGCTGTTTCGTCAGCGCCTCCACCGCCGCGTGCCGCACCTGGATCGTCGCGAGATCGGTGGACGGGCGGAGCAGCCAGGCGCGCAGCAAGCGGCTGCCCATGGCGGTGCGCGTCGTGTCGAGTGCCTTGAGCAGACTCGGCGTCCCAGCCCGCCCACCACGTGAGGAGGGCAGCAAATCGAGGTTCTGCACCGTCGTCTCGTCCACCAGCATACAATCGCCCGGCTGCTGTACGCGCAGCCGCGAGACGTGGGCCGCATTCCGGTGCAGATCGTTGACGACATATTGTAGTACACCGCCGGCCGCGCAGATCCCGGCCGCGCAGGTGTCGCATCCGAACCCGGCAAGGCTGCGCACACCAAAGTGCCGTTCGAGAAAATCGCGCGCCACGTCCAGTTCGAACGTCCAATCGTCCCGCGCGGTCAGCGTCCGCTCGCCGTCCTTGCGCAACTGCGCCACGAGCGGGGCCTCTTCGTGGAGGGCCTCCGGCAGCAGGCATTCGGCCGGCGCGGCGCGCGCTAAAGTCTGGCGGACCGGCTCGAACGAGTCGCTTTCCTCCAGCCAGAACTCGCCGGTCGAGAGATCGAGCAACGCCACACCAAACAGCCGGCCATGCCGCGCCAGCGCGGCGATGAAGTTGTTCCGCCCCGCTTCGAGGACGTGCTCTTCGAGCACGGTGCCCGGTGTCACGACCCGCGTCACCTCGCGGCGCACGATGCCTTTGGCCTGGCCGGGGTCTTCGACCTGGTCGCAGATGGCCACCTTGCAACCGGCCCGCACCGCCCGCGCCAGATAGGTGTCGAGCTGGTGGTACGGCAGCCCGCACATCGGCACCTTGTTCCGTTTCGTCAGGGTGAGTTCAAGAACCTCGGACGCGCGGATCGCGTCCTCGTAGAACATCTCGTAGAAATCGCCAAGGCGGAAGAAGAGCAGGGTATCGGGCGCGAGTTCCTTCCTGATGCGCCGATACTGGAGCATCATCGGTGTTTCCTGGTTGGCCATGCCGTCGCGTCATCCACATACAGGTGCGAAAGAGTCAACCCTTGCTGTGAGCGCGTGGGAGGCCAACCACCGGATCACCACTCGTCTTCTTCTTCGTCGTCGTCGTCGTAATCCTCGTCTTCGTAGTCCTCGTCGTCTTCGTCTTCGTCAAAGTCTTCATCGAAGTCTTCGTCATCCGCGTCTTCGTCTCCGTCGAGGTCCTCGTCGAGTTCGTCGTCGTCGAGAAATTCTTCCTCGCCTTCTTCGTCAAAGACCTCTTCGACATCCTCGATGTCTTCCAGACCTTCGACGTCATCGAGTTCCTCTTCGTCGGGATCTTCCGTCTGGTCCGCGCAATCTTCGCAGACGCGGCTGTTCACGAAACACGCCCCACAGAACTCTACACCGCACATACTACATTCGATCATCGACTCTTCCCCGTGTTCCGGGCAAGAGCCTTCGACGCCATACAGGGACTCCTCGTTGTCCATTTCTACTCCATGCGCTTTTGGGTTTCGGCCGGCCCGCGAGGAGCACCGCCACTCGAAGTGCATCATACCCAGAGCCCGCTCTTTGAAAAGGGCTCGGTGCAAAGAATTTTCACCCCCCTCCGGACGGGGGATGGATGCCCTCAGACCTCGCCCATTTCAACCCGCCAGCGGCTGGAATCAAGAAAATGTCGCCAGGCATTTTCGTAGGAGTGACGGAACTGCACCTCCACGAAGGGGCGCCAGCGCGGCCGGCGCGGGTGGCGCAGCAGGGGCATACGGGCCTCTTCCGGCGTCCGGTTCCCCTTGCTGCGGTTGCAGGGCAGGCAACTGCAGACCACGTTCTCCCAGGTGGTGGCGCCGCCCCGATGCCGGGGCACAACGTGGTCGATGTTCAACTCCTTGCGGTCGAAACGGCGGCGGCAATACTGGCAGGTGTGCTCGTCACGCTCGAAGACATTGTTCCGGCTGAATTTCACCTCTTTCCGCGGCATCCGGTCGTAAAGGGTCAGCAGCACGATGCGCGGCACGCGCAGCCGCAGATGCACGCTGCGCACGACCTAGTCGTCTGCGCCACCGGGAATGAGGCTCCACTCGTCGAACGTGTAGGTTGAAAAATTGCCGGCCTGCTCTGCTACCACCAAGGCGTGTTCCATGCAGAGCAGAGTGATCGCGCGCCGCACACTACAGATGTGCACGGCCTGCCAAAGCCGGTTCAAGACCAGCACAGGCTGGTTCAACGCCGATTCCATGCCGCTTATCCTATGCGTGGCCCCTGCCACTTTCAACCCCCCGCATAGCGTTTGCAGAAGTTCTCCGCCATGGAGAATTCGCGCCCCGACCGGGCAAAGCAGTTTGCCGCCCTGCCGCCTCCTTACAGTCTGGCGCCCCCTGCCGCCTCGTGCGGCAACACTGCGCCCCCTATCGCCTGGTGCGGCAACAGTCTGGCGCCCCCTGCCGCCTCATGCGGCAACACTGCGCCCCCCTATCGCCTGGTGCGGCAACAGTCTGGCGCCCCCTGCCGCCTCGTGCGGCAACACTGCGCCCCCTACCGCCTGGTGCGGCAACAGTCTGGCGCCCCCTGCCGCCTCGTGCGGCAGGAGCGGAAGATTTGTGCATTGAAGGCGGAAAATGCGCGAATCTGATTCACCCGCGACACCAGGTCGCGGGGGTCTTTTCCCCAGGCCACGCCTTCCACCAGGTCGCGGGGGTCTCTCCCCCAAGCCGCCCCAGCCACAATATCGACACCAGATCGCGGGGGCCTCTCCTCCAAGCCGCCGCATCCACAAAGTCGCAAGGGCTCCAACTCCGGACCGTGACTTGATTCGAGGCCGCCCGGCCCGTAGAGTGAGTGACATGTTGTCACACATGCAACCCCAGCACAGCACACCATGAAGCAGGCCTTCCTCGATAAACTCATCGCCCGGCTCGACCGGATTGACCCCGGCCGGCTCCAGACCCATTTCCTGCGCCTGGCCCAGGAAAAAGGGCTGATGGAGACCATCTTCCACGCCATTCACGAAGGTATCATCGTGCTCGACCGGGAGGGTCGCATCACCTACGCCAACCGGGCGGCGGGTACACTGCTTGGCTTCTCGGAAGAAGAAGCCGTCGGCCAGCCGGTCCGCCGCTATCTGCGCCACATCGAGTGGGAGCGGGTCGTCGACCTGAACCCGGACGAATGGGCACGCCTGATGAGCAGCGAGATCGAGATCACCTATCCCAAGCAGCGCTTCCTGAACTTTTACGTAGTGCCACTCTCCGCCGTGAATAGCGAAGAGGCCGGCGCGGTGCTGCTGCTGCGCGACATTACCCGCGACCGCGCCGACCAGGCGACCGTCCTGGAATCGGAGCGGCTCAGCGCCGTCACCCTTCTTGCCGCCGGCGTAGCACACGAGATCGGGAACCCGCTCAACTCCCTCACGATTCACCTTCAACTCATGGAACGCGAACTGCGGGATCTGCCCAGGCCGCAGCGGGAGAGCCTGGAGGACCTGCTTTCCGTGGCACGGCAGGAGGTGGCACGGCTCGACCAGGTGATTACCCAGTTCCTCAAGGCCGTACGCCCGGTGCCGCCGCACCTGGAGCCGGACTCGGTGCCGGAGGTGCTGCACGAAACGCTCGATTTCCTGAAGCACGAAATCCGCGATCGCGAAATCGAAGTGCGTCTCTCGATTCAGGAGCAGATTCCGAAATGCCATCTGGACCGCGCCCAGGTGAAGCAGGCTTTTTTCAATATTGTACGCAACGCCATCCAGGCCATGCCGAACGGTGGAGAGTTGAGAATCGAAGTGCGCAGCAATGACCAGTTTGTCGGCATCGCCTTTGCGGACAGTGGGCCGGGCATCGCGCCGGACGACATTGCGCATCTCTTCGAACCCTACCACACCACCCGCCCGGAAGGGACGGGTCTGGGCCTGATGGTGGTGCAGCGCATCGTGCGAGATCACGGCGGCGAGATCGATGTGCAGAGCGTGCCGGGGGCCGGGACGACGTTCACCGTGCTGCTCCCGCACGACCAGCGGCGCGTCCGCCTGCTCAAGGCGCCGGACGTCCAGGCCGAGGCAAAGGAGGGTCTGCCATCGTGAAGCCGCCCGTTGTACTCATTGCCGAAGACGAAAAGAATACGCGCGAAGGTCTGGCGCGCGCCCTGAAGCGGCGCTATCGCGTGCTCACCGCCGACAATGGCGCGCGCGCCCTGACCATGCTGCAGGATCACCACGTCGACGTCGTGCTCAGCGACCTGCGCATGCCCGGTATGGACGGCATGACTCTCATGCGACGCGCCCTGGCCCTCACCCCACGCCCCATCTTCATCCTGGTCACCGCCTACGGCAATGTCGAAAACGCGGTCGAAGCCATGAAGCAGGGCGCTTACGATTTTCTCACCAAACCAGTGAACCTGGACCGGCTCGAACTCCTGCTGGAGCGCTCGCTGCGCAGCCGGGATGTGGAAAGCGAAAACCGCAATCTGCGCGAACAGTTGGATGCCAAGTTCGGAATGGAGAGCATGGTCGGCGAATCGGC
>SLOV01000294.1 GCA_007132345.1 Kiritimatiellia bacterium | reverse complement strand
TACATCGCGGATCACCTCGATGGGACTCATGGCGATGGCCTTTTGCAGTCCGGCATTCGGCGGGTGGTCGGCCAGAATCACCGGACCGGTCTTACGGATATTGTTGTGCACCATGGATCGCACCAGCGGGTGCCCATTCTTCCCATCGCCGAGCCGCCCCACGAGGCGCTTCGGATCGCCGTGCTCACGAAGGACGCGCACAATCTGTTTGGCGCGATCGCCCGACATGTAGGTCACGACCACATCGTTCACGAGAATCGCGGGCGCCTGGTCGCTCATACCGATGCAGGGCGTATATTCCAGGCTGATCTTGCCGTCGGGCGTCGTGCCGCCGAACGGAATACCGAGCGCCTCCGAAAAGGCAGCGGCCACCTCACGGCCGCCGAACATCTCATCGATGACGTCGTTGCAGACCCGGATGATCACCGGCGCTTTCGGCTCCTTGTAAAGAAAGGCGTAAAACGTCACCAGGCTGTCGACCTCGACGCGCGGCATGTTCAGTTCCGCGGCAATGGCATCGATGGCGTCATCGGAGACGCAATTGAAGCGCGCCTGGGTTTCGAGGCAAATATCGAGGAGGCGATCCGGTTTTCGTCCGAAGCGTTCGCAGATTTCCTGCACAGCCGCTGGCGTCACATTCATACATGCCTCCTTCAGCACCGCCGATACTGGCGGTGGAATTAGTGTGCTTCTTAGTTTGCGCCCGGCAACTTGCGCCGTTCAAGCAGATTCGGAGAAAAAGCAGCACACTAATGCGACATAGACGCATCATAAGAAAACGATTCGTAGCGACAGCACAGATCGTCTGAGCCAAAAAGCAGTAAGTTATGGACAACGCAGGCCCGTTCTGGCGGGCTGCAATGCTCCTTCTATTAGCGAGATAGCGCCCATTCACGATGAACAATCCTTTCAAGTCATGCCGACCGAAGGTTTGCCCTGAGCGCAGCCGAATGGGTGGAGGCATCTCAAGTTGTGGGCAGGGAAGGAGATCCCTCCACTTCGGTCGGGATGACGGGCGGGCATAAGCCCGCGGAATCAATACCGCCGCACGACCAAGCCGGACACACGAGAGAATTCGTCGGCGTTGCGTGTCACGAGAGACGAGGAATCATGGGATTTCAGGTGGCCGGTCTGCCTTGTTGAGCGCGTCAATGGCCTTCGCATCCTCCGTCGTGAGACCGGGGCCGCGCTCCCGCCTCATCTTCAAGAGGTCGCGGGCCGTGAACACGCATCCGGGAGTCGGTACACGAGAACGGGAATGCGACTGGGGCCTGGTGGCTTCAAGATTGATTCTGCCAGAAGCACCGATATGATGGTGGATTATGGATCAGGCATCGCTTCAACAGTTGCTCGCAGTCATAGACTCGAAACTGGAGTCGGAGGCGACCATGGTGGTCTATGGCTCTTCGGCCTTTATGCTCCTGGGGGAAGAAACCCGTACCAGTCTTGATCAGGATATGGCCCTCTGGAGCGCGGAATCATGACCCCCCGGGAAAAGATCCAAGCCGCCTATGAATTGGCCTTCTTTCCTCCGCGTGTCCACACCTTGTGGAATCAACTGAAAAGAGGAAAGCTGAAAGATCAGGCACTATGGAGCGAGCTGGTGGATATGGCCATTGCTCTGCATCTGGCCCTTCCTCAGAGCGGGTACGCCTCGCCGGGCGCCCTGCATCGGCTCGCGTTCTACCAAGCCCAGTCACGCGGCTTTGCCATGCCCAGGTGCCTTTACAGGATTCGCGAGAGAATGGGCGTCCCGGGCGATCCGCCGAGTGGAACCGTGCCCCCCCACCTTGTCCGGGATATCGGCCTGCCAGAGTTTTGCCGGCCCCGTCGTCCATATGCTACAGTGCCCCCATGAGTACGGAGGAGCCCACCCCGTCGCCGCTCGATCCGCTTCGTTTCGCCGCGCTGGTCGCCCATCAACTGCGCTCGCCCATCAGTACCGCGGGCTCGCTTCTCAAATCGTTGCTCGGTGAACACGCAGGCCCTTTGTCGCCCCGCCAACGCGATCTCCTTGCGCGTGCCGATCTCCGCATCGATGAGGCCGTCGAGACCGTGCGGCGTATGCTGGTGTTGCTGCGTCCCGAAAACGCCGCCGCCGGATCTACGAACCTCCCGGAACTTCTGCACCGCGTCCAGCAGGAGTACGCGACCGAAGCCGCGGCGCGCCATATCGAGCTCCGCATCGAAACGCCGCACGGCGACCTGCGGGCGCGCGGCAGCGAGGACGCGCTGGCCGAGGCGCTCCACGCCCTGGTGAGCAACGCCCTGAAATACACGCCCCCGCACGGCCACATTGTGATGCAGGCCACACGAGGCGAAGAGGGTTTCGTGCGCCTCTCGGTGTCCGACTCGGGGATCGGCGTCCCGGAGGACCAGTCGGAAGCCGTCTTTCAGGCCTTCTACCGCGCGCCCGCCGCACGCAACTCCTCGCAGGCCGGACTCGGGCTCGGTCTCGCGTTGGTTAAGGCCCTCGCGGAAGGGCTCGGCGGCGCCGTCGGCGTGCAGCCAGCCGATTCGGGCGGCGCCTGTTTCTTTCTCGATCTCCCCGAAGCAGCGGAAGCACCCGCCGCGCCTGCCCCGGCCCGGCGCCGGGTGGTGATCGTGGGCGGCGTCGCGGCGGGCACCAAAGTTGCATCGAAGATCGCGCGCCTTGACCCCGAAACCGATGTAACGCTTGTCGAGCGCGACGACGTCCTCTCCTATGCGGGCTGCGGGCTACCCTACTATATCTCCGGCGTCGTGCACGACCGCCGCGAACTGATGGCAACCCCCCTGGGAGCGGTGCGCAATCCTGTCTTCTTCCAGAACCTGAAACATGTGCGCGCCCTCAATCGCACCGAGGCCATTGAAATCGACCGCTCCGCGAAATGCCTGCACGTTCGATCTCTTGCTGACGGCAAACGCACGGCGATTCCGTATGACCAACTTGTGCTCGCCACCGGTGCCCGCCCCATCCGGCCCGCATTGCCGGGCATCGACTTGCCGCACATCTTCACCCTGCACGGCGTGCGCGATGCCGAAGGCATTCGGCAGCGCCTCGACAGCGGCCGCGCGCACGACGTCGTCATCGTCGGCGGTGGCCTGATCGGCGTCGAGACCACCGAGGCCCTCGCCTCCCGCGGGTGCCGCGTCACCATTGTCGAGATGCAGGACCAGATTCTGCAAATCCTCGACGCGGACATGGCCCTGTTACTCGAGCGCCATCTGGAATCGCACGGCGTGCGTGTTCTCACCGGCACCCGCGCCACAGGTTTTGTCGGACAGGACCAGGTCGAAGGCGTTACGACCGACTCACGCGGCACCATCCCCGCCGATCTCGTCATCCTCGGCGTCGGCGTACAACCCGAAGCGACGCTGGCCCGGCAGGCCGGCCTGGCCATTGGCCCTTTGGGCGGCATTCGCGTCGACGCACACTTGCGCACGTCCGATCCCGACATCTACGCCGCGGGCGACTGCGTCGAATGCGTCGATCTCATTACTCAGCGCCCCTGCTACGTTCCGCTCGGCTCGACCGCCAACAAGCAGGGCCGGGTCGCTGCGGTGAACCTCTGCGGCGGCAAAGAAGAGTTCCCCGGCGTCCTTGGCAGCACTGTCTGCAAAGTGTTCGACTACTGCGTAGGGCGTACCGGCCTCACCGAGCGAGAGGCGCGCGAAGCTGGCTATGACCCCGTCACCGTGATGGCCGCCGCACCGGAACGCGAACACTTCATGCCAGACACACGCATGCTGCTGCTCAAGCTGGTGGCCGACCGCGGCACCCGCCGTCTGCTCGGCCTTCAAACGCTTGGCTCGGGGGGCGACAAACGCATCGATGTCGCCGCCACCGCCATCACGGCGAAAATGACAGTCGACGATGTGGCCCATCTCGATCTTTGTTACGCGCCGCCCTACTCGCCCGCCATGGACAACCTCATCACGGCCGCGGACATCGCGCGCAACAAACTCGAGGGCCGCCTCAGGTCCATCACGCCGCAGGCGCTTCATGAACAGCTTAAGCAGAAGGAAGAACTATTGCTGCTCGACGTGAGCACGACGCAGGAACACGAGGCCCTGCGCTTGCCCGGCTCGCTCTCCATTCCGCTCAGCAATTTGCGGGCGCGCCTCCAGGAACTGCCGCGCGACCTCGACATCGTCGTCTTCTGTCGGCTCTCCATTCGCGGCTACGAAGCGCTGCTCATCCTGCAGGCCGCAGGCTTCGACCGCGTCTGGGTCCTGGACGGCGGCACCGCCATGTGGCCCTACGACATTGTCGCCGGCCGGGGTTGAGGGGGTGCGTGTGTTCAGATGTTGGCTACGCCGTGGATGCCGACACGCACAACCATGCCGTCGCGCCGCCGAACGTTGCAGTGACACGGCCACACTTTAGCGGCTGTGTTGATTGATTCAAGCCGTGCCGTGGCCTCCTGCGACACAGCGCTGTGCACAATTGCATGGTGAAGGACGGGGCTGTCATCCGTTGAGTTCCCGGGGGTTCAAGAACCCCCGGAAAAAAGCGCTTTCAAGAAAGCGCACTCCACATTATGGAGTGCGGGTTCTCGAACCCGCTTTCTTGCGCGCCTTCTCGAAGGCGCGCAGGTGCCTGGACATTCCGCCCGCGCGCCGAATAAATCAACACACCCTGGC
>SLOV01000318.1 GCA_007132345.1 Kiritimatiellia bacterium | reverse complement strand
TGGCGAAGGTGGGAGCCAAAGCGGCGATTCGCAAGGCGTCCACGGGTTTCGTGCTGATGGGCTTTGGGAGACGGGATGGGATCCCGTCTTACGGGGAGCGGGTTGAGGCATCCGATTGGCGCTTCAACGTTTTGCGCGCTGCGCATATCGCGTGATGCGGCGGAGATCGGAGGTTGAGGAACCGACCTGCCGGCCCGCACTATTAAAGACGCGTACGTCGGGGATGCTGCGGACGTTGTGCTGGCGGGAAACCTCGGAGTTCCAATTCACGATGTCGATCTTCACGACATGGATGTCCGGGTCGTCGGCCGCCAGCTTGGTCAGGTGCGGGCTGAGGGTTCGGCAGGGGCCGCACCAGTCGGCAAAGAAGTCGACAACGGTGACCTTGCCGGGGACCAGTACGGAGGCAAGGTCCACGCGTTTGCCGCCATCGCGGATTTCCCGCACCCGGTCGTGCGAGGGACTCGGCGCAGCAGCAGCAGCCGGTGCAGCGGTCCGGCAGCGCGATGGTGCGGCGGGCGCGGCCTGCGCCTGCCTGGGCGGCTGTTGGGGTTGGGCCTGTGCGGCTTTGCGTTGTTCGAGGGCGTCGCGCTTTCGTGGATGGACCCAGCGGCCTTCGTAAAGCACCAGCCCCTTGGCCCGCTGTTCGGCCTCATAAGCGGCCTGGTCCGTTCGTTGCAGGGCGCGCTGGCGGAAGCCGGGGTCGATGTAGCTGACTTTGTCGTCCTGAAGCTCAACGACGCCGCCCGCATAGAAGAGCTGGCGCGTGCCTCGGATCGTGGCCTCGCTCTGCGGCTCACCCAGTTTCGCGATGACGGATTCGAACGAATCGCCGGTCTGAACGGCCGGGGCGCCGGTCCAGGCAAGTAGTGCAATCAGCAACGTCCAAAAGAGTTTCTTCACAATCATCTCAGCGGCCTCCGTGGAGAATCGGAAGCAGGAAGAAGAGCAGATAGGGTGCCACGTTTCCGGCGCGCCGCACCCTCAGGCGTCGAGCGCCTTTTCGGTACTTCCAGAAACCACGGGGGGCGTTGTGATCTTTGGGGCAATCGAAGAGATTCGAGTGTACGAGTAAGTGTACGAGTACGATGAGTTAAGGCCGCCCGATATACGCTCAGGTTCTCATGGACGAATGCCTGTCCTGTCATGCGACTCCGTACTCGTACACTTACTCGTACACGCCTATCTCTGCATCAGTGAGAAGAGCTATCGGACAGAACTCTGATCCGCAAGGCCGGCGAGCGCCTTCTTGAAGGCGGCGACTTGTCGATCGGCCAGGCGGGTGGGTTCGGGCAGGCGATAGCGGGTGGCGCTGCGTAACGCGAGCCTCTCTGCTTCGGGCAGGGTCAGTCCGCTTCCCACGCTGACGTAGAGCGGCTTCACGCCGTCGCGCGTACGCAGAACGGTGCCGATGCGTTCCGATGCGTCCATCAACGCGGCACGCGAGCCCCGCCGCGGGCCTGGGGTTCGGTGTCGGCCGACGAGCCGGCTCTTCGCGCAGCCGAGCGCTGGCAGGCCCGTGACCAGCCCGATGTGGCAGGCAATTCCGAAGCGGCGGGGATGCGCGATCCCTTGCCCGTCGCAGAGGAGGACGTCCGGCTGCCGTTCGAGCCGGGAAAGTGCAGCCAGCAGGGCGGGGGCTTCACGGAACGAGAGCAGGCCCGGGATGTAGGGCATGGTCACCGGCGCTGATCCATGTGTAGTTTCGATGACGCTACCGGTTTCGAGGTCCCAGAGGACCGCAGCGGCATAACAAGTGGTGCCGCACCGGGAAAAAGCGGCATCGACGCCCGCCAGGAAGCGGGCCGGCCCCGGTAGCGGCGTAACCTGCACCAACCCGCGCATTTCCCGCTGCAGCGCCACGGCCTGTTGGGGCGATTCCGGTTGAATATACTCAATGCCGCGAAACTTCATGCCGGAAACTCATTGTAAAGTATGCTTCATATGGCAATCAAAAAATGAAGCACCACGATCTTTGCTCTGTTTTATCTTTATGGAGTCAAGAAATTAGTCGAATCCCATCTTTTTGTGAAATTTCTTGTAGTTTTTTCTTGTGCTTGCGCGAAACCTGCTTATTGTTGCGGCATTCCGATGAGTGAAAGGAGTTCGATCATGGCTACAAGTGTGCAGACGCAGCGGAAGAAGAAGGATATCGCATTGCGAGGTGCGGTGGATATTCACGAGCATGACCATTTGCTTCCCGACGATCAATCGATGGATGGTGCGCAGGCGCTGGTTCGGTGTCTGGAGGAGCAGGGCGTAGAATATATATGGGGTCTGTCGGGGGGCGCGGCGATCCCGATTTTCGATGCGCTGGTTACGACGCGGACGAAGATCAAGCTCATCCTGGTGCGCCACGAGCAGGGGGCCAGCCACATGGCGGACGGCTATGCACGGGCCACCGGCAAGCCGGGTGTCGTGTTGGTGACCAGCGGCCCCGGTGCCACGAATACGATCACTGGTATCATGACGGCACAGATGGATTCGGTGCCCATGATTGTGCTGACGGGCCAGACCATCACGCCGATGCTGGGCAAAGACGCTTTTCAGGAAGCGGACGTGTTCGGGGTCAGTCTCCCGGTCGTGAAGCACAGTTACCTCGTGAAGGACTCGAACGATATTCCACGGATTGTGCGGGAGGCTTTCCACATTACCAACACGGGGCGGCCCGGTCCGGTCCTGATCGACCTGCCGAAGGACGTGACGCAGGGGCCCTTCACGGGCGATCTCAGTGCGCCCATGGATCTGCCCGGCTACAAGCCGGAGCCGCAGGCGTTGGATGTGGAACAGATCAAGCAGATCGCCATGGAACTGCGGCGGGCGAAGAAGCCGGTGATTCTGGCGGGGCACGGGGTGCTGATTGCGAATGCCGCGGAGGAGTTGCGTTTGTTGGCGCGCAAGTTGAATGCGCCGGTCTGCAACACGCTGCACGGTAAGGGCGCCTTTCCGGAAAACGATCCGCTGTCGCTTGGCATGATGGGTATGCATGGCACGGCTTATGCCAACAAGGCGGTGATCGACTGCGACCTGTTGCTGAATATCGGGTCGCGTTTCGACGACCGGATCATCGGGAAGGCGCCGAAGTTCTGTAAAGATGCGGTGCGTATTCACATCGATGTCGACCCGGCAGAGATGGGGAAGATGATCCAGTGCCACTACAGCGTTGTGGGGGATGCCCGGCGCGTCTTGGAAGAGCTTCTTCTTTATG
Organism: Kiritimatiellia bacterium; assembly: GCA_007132345.1. Classification (GTDB taxonomy): domain Bacteria; phylum Verrucomicrobiota; class Kiritimatiellia; order SLOV01; family SLOV01; genus SLOV01. The sequence continues at coordinate 1,418 of SLOV01000318.1, read as the reverse complement.
TCGATGAGTGCGATTCGCAGGAGTGGGTTGCCCACATTGCCGATCTGAAGAAGCGGTTTCCGCTCAAGTACCGCAAGGCGGGCGGCTTGAAGATGCAGCATATTCTCGACGAGTGGGACAAACTCACCAACAGCGAGTCGATCGTGACCACTGACGTGGGCCAGCACCAGATGTGGGCCGCGCAGTTCTGTAAGACGCTGCACCCGTTTCAGTGGATGTCTTCGGGCGGCGCCGGCACGATGGGCTATGGGTTCCCGGCGGCGATCGGGGCTCAATTTGGAAGACCGGACGCGCTGGTCCTGGCCGTGGTGGGCGACGGCGGCTTTCAGATGACCATGGCCGAGCTGGCGACTGCCTGCCTGCACAAGCTGCCGGTGAAGGTATTGATTCTCAACAACCACTATCTCGGGATGGTGCGGCAGTGGCAGGAGACGTTCTACGGCGATCGCGAAAGCGGCGTGGACCTCGAAGGCAACCCCGATTTCGCGCGCCTGGCCGAGTGCTATAAGGGCGCCAAGGGGTTCAACATCCGGCGTCAGGCCGACGTTCGCAAGGTCTTGAAGCGTGCGATGGAATATACGGACGGCCCCGCGGTAATTTGCGCCGAGGTGGAGAAGGCCGACAACGTCTTTCCCTGGGTGCCGGCCGGCGCGTCGCTGGAGGATATGTTGCTTGAGCCACCGAAGCGACAAATGGAAAAGCCGACCGGTTCAACCTGATGAATGCCGATCCTGGATCGAGTGATCAACGCCTGTTTTTGATTGGAGGAAAGAGATGAGTGCAGTGGCAGCCATGGATGCGATCGTGTCCCACACGCTGAGTGTTTACGTAGCGAACAAACCCGGTGTTCTCTCGCGTGTGGCGCAGGTGTTTGCGCGGCGCGGTTACAACATCGACTCCCTGGTGGTCTCGCCGTCCAAGGATGGGGCCTTCTCCCGTATGACCATCACGGTGAAAGGCTCGCCAGTCGGGCTTGGTCAGATTATTGCGCAGACCAACAAGCTGGTGGACGTGATTCATTGCACCGACCACACCGACGACAACGCGGTGGTGCGCGAATTGGCCCTGATCAAAATCCGGGTCAGCGGCGACCAGCGCGCTGAGGCGCTGCAGGTATCCGAGCATTTCGGGTGCAAGACCGTCGACCTCACCCCGACCTCCATGATCGTCATGGCGACCGGAACGTCCGACAAGCTGGACGCCTGTGTCGGCATGTTTCAGCGCTTCGAGATCATTGAGTTGGTGCGTACCGGCAAGGTGGTCATGGCGCGCGGCGACGGCGAGACGTGAGGCGCGCTTGGTGCCCGGGGCGGGACTCGAACCCGCACTTCCTTGCGGAAAACGGATTTTAAGTCCGTTGCGTCTGCCATTTCGCCACCCGGGCGCGCAGTGAGAGGTATACACGGCCGACGCGAAGA
>SLOV01000286.1 GCA_007132345.1 Kiritimatiellia bacterium | reverse complement strand
TTTCGGCGAGAAAGCGCACCTTCTTGCCGGTTGCTTCGAGCAGGGTGAAGGTCCGGTCCGGTTCGACAATCGCGAGGGGAATGCCCGGTAAACCGCCGCCGCTGCCTACATCTACGATCTGGTTTGCATCCCCCAGGAAAGGAAGCAGGCTGAGGCTGTCGAGAAGATGGCGCATCCAGGCTTCGGCCGGATCGCGCACGGCCGTCAGGTTCATGGTCTGGTTCGCGCTCAGCAGCAGGTCGAGATAGTGCGCGAGCCGCTCGAGGACTGTGGTCGGAATCTCGAGGCCTAGCGCGTCGAGCGCCGGCCGGAATTCGGGAGGCGGCGTCTGGAGGCTCGAAGTGTCTAAGAATTGACTGTCGGTTCGCATAACGGGTTTTGCCCTTTTCCTCCCGCGCCAATCTGGCAAGCTGCTCGGGGTTCACGGGCATATGTAGCAAAGAAAGGGCTCTGAATGAAATCACATCGCGAAGAACTATGGTTCAACCTTCCGCAGCGGCGCCAGCTCCTCAACATCACGCCACAGGTCAACGCGACCTTGCAGGAGAGCGGTATCCGGGAAGGGCTCTGCCTGGTGAACGCCATGCACATCACGGCCAGCGTCTTCATCAACGACGACGAGTCGGGACTGCATCACGATTTCGAAAAATGGCTGGAGAAACTCGCACCCGAGAAACCCTATTCGCAATACAATCACAATGGCTATGAGGACAACGCCGACGCGCACTTGAAGCGCACCATCATGGGGCGTGAAGTCGTCGTGGCCGTGACGGACGGGAGCCTGGACCTCGGCCCTTGGGAGCAGATCTTCTATGGCGAGTTCGATGGCAAGCGCAAGAAGCGGGTGCTGATCAAGATCATCGGCGAATAGGCAGAGGATTCTCTGTATGCAGATCGCCCGGGTGATCGTGGATCTCAGCCTGAATCGGGAGTTCGATTACCGGATCCCCGATGCGTTGCGGGGCACCCTGCAGGTGGGCGACAAGGTCAGCGTGCCGTTCGGCAACCGGCACGCGCAGGGCTTCGTGGTTGCCCTCTCCGAAAACTCCGAGCGCAGCGACTTGAAGGAAGTCGCCGCGCGTGTTGGCGACAAGCCGCTTGTTACGCCGGGCATCCTCGAATTGGCGCGGTGGATGTCGGAATATTACGCCTGCCCGATCGAAAACGCCGTGCGCACTGTGTTGCCGGGTGTGGTGCGGCGCAGCGCAACCGGCGCGAAAGAGCGTCTGCTCGCGGCCCTGAGCGACCCGCCGCCCGGCCCGGAGGTGTTGGTGCGGCTTCGCGAAAAAGCGCCGAAGCAGGCTCGGGCGCTTGAACTCCTGCAAGAGCATGGCGACATGTTCGCGTATCGCATGAAGAGCGCTGGCGTTTCCGATGCGGCGCTGCGTGCGCTGGCCAACAAGGGGCTCATCACGCTCGCGCCGCAGAAGGAGCGTCGCAACCCTTTTGCAAAACGCGAGGTGCTGCCGACCGAGCCTCTGCCGCTGATGCCGCAGCAGGCGGAGGCGTTGGCCCTCGTGGTGCGCGCCATCGATACACTTTCGCCTCCCGTGGTGCTGCTGCATGGCGTCACCGGCAGCGGAAAGACGGAGGTCTATTTGCAGGCCATCCGCCACATCGTGGGGCTGGGCAAAGGCGCCATTGTGTTGGTGCCCGAGATTTCCCTGACGCCGCAGACCGTGGAGCGATTCCGCAGCCGGTTCGGCGACCAGATCGCGGTCCTGCACAGTTCGCTCTCCGACGGCGAACGTCACGACGAGTGGCACCGGGTCCGGGACGGCGAAGCGAGGATTGTGATCGGCGCCCGCTCCGCGCTCTTTGCGCCCGTCCATGATCTGGGTCTCATTGTGGTCGATGAAGAACACGAGCCCAGCTACAAGCAGGACGAAGCGCCACGCTATAATGCCCGTGATGTCGCCGTGATGCGCGGTCACATGGAGAAATGTGCCGTGGTGCTGGGCTCCGCTACGCCCGCGCTGGAGTCGCGCCAGAACTGTACCCTCGGCAAATACGCCATCAGCCATCTGCTGCACCGCGTGGATCACCGCAAGATGCCGACCCTGCTCGTGGTGGATATGCGTAAGGAACTACAGGAGGAGGGGAAGATCGGCGTTCTCTCCCGCCCGCTTGTGGAGGCGATCCGTGGGCGGCTAGATCGCGCCGAGCAGACGATCCTGTTTCTTAACCGGCGCGGATACGCCTCATCGCTGCTCTGTCCAAAGTGTGGGGAGGTGGTGCAGTGCGACCATTGCAGCGTTTCGATGACCTATCATCGTCACGACGAAACGCTGTGCTGCCACATCTGTGGCGAGTTCAAACCCGTGCCGAAGGTCTGCCCTTCCTGTCGCGACCCGGCCATCAAGCATTCCGGCCTTGGCACGCAGCGCGTCGAGAGTGTGGTGGCGAAGCTCTTTCCGCGCGCGCGCATCCGGCGCATGGATGCTGACACGACCCGCGGCAAGGATGCGCACGACAACATTCTTACCGAGTTTCGTATGCGCAGAATCGACATACTAGTCGGCACGCAGATGATTGCAAAGGGACTCGATTTTCCCGGTGTGACGCTAGTGGGTGTCATCAACGCCGACACGCAGTTGCATCTGCCGGATTTCCGGGCGGGCGAGCGTACGTTCCAACTGCTCACGCAGGTGTCGGGCCGGGCCGGTCGCGGCGAGATCGCGGGCGAGGTGGTGGTGCAGACCTTCACGCCGTTTCATGCGGCCGTGCAGTTGGCGCGCACAGCGGATTATGAAGCCTTCTTCGCGCAGGAGATCGAGTTCCGCCGCGCGTTCGGCTATCCGCCCTTCACGCATCTGGTTTGCCTGCACCTCTCCGGGCCTGCTCAGCCCGCATTGATCTACGCCGGGGAACAGCTCGTGAAGCGGCTGCGCGCGCGTTGCGGAGAGGCGGTGCAGATCTCCGAGTGTGCCCCCGCACCCATTGCCCGCGCGAAACGGGTTTATCGGTATCAGATCGTGATGCGTGCACCACGCACCGCACAGATCACCCGGCCGTTGCGCAAGGTCTTGGCCGAATTCAAGTGGCCTGCCAAGGTGCGTTGCAGCATTGATGTCGACGCCAGTGCAATGCTCTAGGCCCGGATTTCTCATTGCCCGATAGGAAATGCCCCCTTTCGGGACCGGGCTAGGCCAGGTACCGGAGTTTGGACATTTGCAGGAGCCATTCCTTGCACGCCAACGGCGTGCGAGAACTCAGCCCAGGGCAACGCCCTGGGACCGCAACGAGACGAAATAGAATGGCACCCTGAAGGGGTGCCAGAACATCCTTTGTCGCCGCTTGTTGTCCACGGCCCCCGCTTCTTTGCTCTCCGGGGGACGGGATGGGATCCGAATGGCACTAAGATAAGGCGTTGTGGGCAGACACAGTGAAAGAGGCTGAGTCTACCGAAAAGCGGCGCCGCCTCCCTGCGGTCGTTGTCGCCGCACTCCAGAGCGGCTGCGCCGAAATATGTTCTATCCTTCGCCCTTGTAGGTGCATACGGAGTTCTGGAGTGCGGTGAGAAGCGAAGCGCCGCACCGCTTTCTCGCTGTTTCAGGCAACGCACTCTCCGGCCCGCAAAGCAACACCAGTTCAACCGAAAACCACCTTAAGTTAGTGCCATTCGGTTGCGAACCCGTCCTTCAGTCTGCACGGCCAACCGCCTGAAGGCGGGACTACAAACCCATTCCATACGCCACCTGCTGTATGTAATACCCGCCTCGGCGGGCATGCCTGGAGCCAACGAGGTCTGCAACGAATCACAGTTGTGCCGGTCGGCACGCAAGTTGCTGACACAAGTTGCGGCAGCCTGAGTGAAGGGCTATGGTTCTGCGCGAGCAGGAGCATGATGATGCTGGTGATCCGTCCAACATGTCGATTGCAGTTCACGCCGGAGGATGTCACGTTCATTCTCAGTACGCTGGGGTCTACGGAACGCGAGCAGCAGGCGTTGCTTCGATTGCTGGCCGATCCCGCCACGCGCGATTGTGTCCTTGATCACGAATCGTTGTTTCGTGCGGTGCTGGCATCCACGGATTGCGTGCCGGTTTCCACGCGTTTCTATTTCTATGTTCTCGTCCGCCACGTGCTGCTTGCGGCGGGTATCACCGACGTACAGGTGGCCGACTATGTTGCAGAGCTGTTGAGTGTGTTTGCCAAGGCGAGTCATTTGCGGGATCCGCTTGGACGCGGAAAAGGATCCCTCGATTATGTTGTCGATATCCTCGCGGCGATGGACACGGTGGATGACCGGGGCAAATTCGTGCTGCGCGCGCATCTAGCCAATTTCACGCTTTTCCTGTCGGGCGTTTTTCCGGACTGGATTGAGCGGCGGCGCCAGCGCAAAGCGGCACCGGCACTTTCCTATTACGAAGAGATGGGCCGCGCGAGCTATCGCGCCGCGGCGCATCATCGCCTGGCGCGAACCTACGATCTCGACGGTGTGTTCGGGACGTTATCCGACACCTTCCACGAAACGCGATGTGCGCTGAACGAGATGAGGGTGCGGCTCCTGTGCATGGACGATCCCGAGGGACTGCCCGAGGCGGTGCTTTCGCAAAGCAACAGATCTGTCGAGGGCTAAGCATTGCATCTGATGGAGTTCTGGCACCCCTTCAGGGTGCGATC
>SLOV01000210.1 GCA_007132345.1 Kiritimatiellia bacterium | reverse complement strand
CATCGGCTCGTCAAGGACTACAAGCTCGTCCCGGAAAGCGTGAATGATCCGGTCGCGGATGCAGAGCTGGCGCTGATGCTCTTCCGGGATGAACTCTCCCTCTTCATCGCCTTGAAGGAGACAAATCCCTCCCTCTGCGAAGTCTACCATTACTGCTTCAAGCACGCTCCGCTTGCCGATCCCGCCTTCTTTGAACATCTCGGCATCCCCCTTCCATTAGCATGGGAGGCCGCTGGCCATGCCGTCGAGCTGGCCACGCCGTTTGCATGTGCATCGACGATTAGGGAGGTCATTTCCGATGCGATCTCGAAGGAGTCCGAGTGCCTGGCGGTTGCTTATGTCCTCGCCTGGCTGAAGGTTGCGGGAAGCAACTCGGTGCTGCCGCGATGGGTCGGCGGCCACGCCCCGAGCTCAAGGGAGCTGGCAAGAAGACTTCGCGATGTCCCCTGTTATGATCCGGCCTGCGCGTACTGCCAGAAGGCTCACAACCCCGACGCACTGCTACAGCAGTTTTTCGGCTTCCCTGCATTTCGGGCCACGCCCCAGGACCAGGCAGGAAGCGGCCTGCAGAGGGAAATCGTCTGCGCGGGACTTGGCGGCACACCTCTGTTGGCTATTCTCCCGACAGGCGGCGGAAAATCTTTGTGTTATCAACTCCCCGCCCTGGCTCGGAATTTCCGGACGGGCTGTTTGACGGTCGTCATCTCGCCTCTTCAGGCGCTGATGAAGGACCAGGTGGACGGACTGGCCCAGAAGACAGGCACTCCATACGCGGGAACGCTCAACGGAATGCTTACACCGCCCGAACGCCAGGCGACAATGGAGCGCGTCCGCAAGGGAGACATTGCGATTCTCTATGTCTCGCCGGAGCAGTTGCGAAACAAATCCTTCCGCGAGACGATCGCGCAACGGGACATTGGATGCTGGGTCTTTGATGAGGCCCACTGTGTTTCAAAATGGGGACACGAATTCCGCCCCGACTACCTCTACGCAGGACGATTCATCGCGGAGACCGCCGCGAAAATGAAACAGCATCCACCTCCTGTTGGCTGTTTCACGGCGACGGCGAAGCGGGACGTGATGGACGAGATCCTCGCCTTCTTCCGGGACACGCTGAACGAAGAGTTGCAGGAGTTTCAGGGCCCGGTCGACCGCGACAATCTACGATTCTCCGTTCGCGGCGTGACCTCGCCGGAGAAAATCCCGGCCATCCACGAGCTGCTTTCTGAACAGTTGCCGCGCCCCTCGGACGGCGCGTGCGTCGTGTTCCGCGCCACCCGAAGAGGCGCGGAAGAGACCGCGGAGCAACTGCGGGCCCTGGGGTGGAGCGTGGATGCCTTTCACGCAGGGCTCGTCGCGCCGGAGAAACGCCGGATTCAGGACGATTTCCTCTCCGGCCAGACACAAGTCATTGCCGCAACCAACGCGTTCGGAATGGGCATCGACAAAGAAGACGTTCGGCTGGTCATCCACGGAGACATCCCCGGCTCTCTCGAAAACTATATTCAGGAAGCAGGCCGCGCTGGACGGGACCATCAGGATGCCGAATGCATCCTGCTTTATGACGAGCAAGACGCCGAGAAGCAGTTTCACCTGGGGGCCTTGTCCGCGCTTTCGCGGCACGACATCGCACAAATCCTGCGTGGACTTCGAAAAGCAGCCAGAGGCAAAGATCCGACGGAGAGCCTGGTCATCACCTCGGGCGAGCTCCTGCGGGACGAAGAACTAACCACCTCATTCGATGTTGATGACCGGATGGCCGACACCAAGGTCCGAGGCGCGATTTCGTGGCTTGAGCGAGCTGAATTCCTGGAGCGGAACGAGAATCGCACCCTGGTGTTTCAAGGCAAACCGCGATTCGCGACGATGGAAGAGGCAAATCGCAAAATCGGTTCGCTCAACCTTCCCGCCGCAAAGCGGGACGTATGGGAGGCCTTTCTCTTCCGGCTTTTGCATCAGCCGGATGGTGAAGGCATTCACGCCGACGAGCTGGCCGCCACGCCCCAATTTGAGCGGGCTTATGGAGAACGACTTCAAGTACGAGAACGAACCCAGCAGGAAACGCCAAGTGGTCTGGTCATGCGCATCTTGAACGAAATGGCGCACGCGGGGCTGATTGACCAGGACCTCTTGTTGAGTGCCTACATCCGCTACAATGTCTCCAACCACGCGGGGATTCTCTTCGACAGCATCTGTGCGCTGGAGCGCGCGCTTCTGGACCGGATGCAGGAGCAGGAGCCGGATCCTGAAGGATGGCTCCCGCTCTCGCTGCGACGCTTGAACCAGACCCTCAAAGACGACGGCTTCGAACGGTCGACTCCCGACATTCTCCGCAACCTTCTGGCAAGTCTCAGCCTGGACGGTCGAGGGCTGGCCGCAAAAGAGGGCAGCATCCATCTGCGCCCACTTGGTCAGGAACTGTACCGCATTCGCTTTCAAAGAGGGTGGCCGCTTGTGCAGAAAACCGCGGAGATCCGCCGCCAGGTTGCAGGCCTCGTGCTCAAGACGATCATGCAGAAAGTCCCAGAAGAAGCACCCCCTCAAGCGGACATGCTGATCCGCTTCAGCTTGGCGGACCTCACCCATGCCCTTGCCGAAGACATGGTCATTTCCAGTTCCGTTACCGATGCGCCCGCTGCTGTCGAGCGGGCCCTGACGTGGCTGCATGAGCAACGCGTCCTCATCCTGCAACAAGGCCTGGCCGTGTTCAGGCAGGCCATGAATATCCGGCTGCTACCACAGAGCAAAGGGCGTCGCTATACGATCGGGGACTTCTCGCCGCTCCAACAGCATCATTCAGAACAGATCTTCCAGGTCCACGTGATGAACGAGTATGCACAACGGGGGCTGGTTCGGCTTCGACAGGCCATCGCCTTGGTGTACGACTACTTCACAAAGCCAAAGGAGGAGTTCATTCTGCGGTATTTCGCGGACAACACGAAGATTCTGGATTATGCCACCACCTCGAAATCCTTTCGGCGCATCGTGGACGATCTCAAGAACTCCACACAGACCGCCATCGTAGCCGCGAAACCCGATGACAATATCCTGGTTCTTGCCGGGCCCGGCTCAGGAAAGACCCGCACGGTCGTTCACCGATGTGCCTACCTGCTACGTGTCAAGCGGGTGCCGCCGCGTAGCATCCTCGTGCTGGCGTTCAATCGAAGCGCCGCGATTGAACTGCGGAAAAGACTTTGGGATCTGGTCGGACCAGACGCTCGCGGGGTGACCATTCAGACCTATCACGGCCTGGCCATGCGGCTCACCGGCACTTCCCTGGGCGGGCTTGTCAACCGGAGTGCTGACGGGGATCCCATCAATTTCGAATCGCTCATCGACGAGGCGATCCGCCTGTTGACCGACGAGACCGCCGCCTGGCCGGGCCTCGATTCCGATGATCTTCGGGACCGTGTTCTGGCGGGCTACCGGCATATTCTCGTGGACGAGTACCAGGACATTGACGGGCCACAGTATGAGCTGGTCTCTGCCGTCGCAGGACGAACGCACTCGGACCCCGACGCGAAGCTCAGCATCCTGGCGGTCGGCGACGACGACCAGAATATCTACACCTTCCGCGGAGCCAACGTAGGGTTTATCCGCCGCTTCGAGCAGGACTACCAGGCCCGCACCGAGCATCTGCTCGAGAACTACCGCTCATCTCACCATATCATCGCGGTTGCGAACCGGCTGATCGCCCACAACCGCGACCGAATGAAGACGGACCGGCCGATTCGCATCAACCGGACGCGCAAGCCCCATCCTCCGGGCGGACGTTGGCAAAAGCTGGATCCCGTGGTTCGCGGGCGAGTCCAGATTCTCAACGTCCGGAACGCCCCGCATCAAGCCGTTGCGATTCTCGAAGAAATCGAGCGTCTACGCACCTTATCTGCTGAGCCATACTCCCATTTCGCTATCCTCGCCAGAACCCACAGAGAGCTGGAGCCCATCCGCGCCGCCTGCCACGAGCTTGGGATTCCGGTTGCCCTGCCGATCTCACGGGAGGGATTCCCACCGCTGCATCGCTTCCGGGAGATCGTTTGCGCCGTGGACTTTCTGCGCGAACACGAGAAGGAACTGATGCGGCCCTCGGAAATCGCTCACTCCGTGCACGCCCTTCGGAAAGGCCGCGGGGATTCACCGTGGTGGGAGGTTGTCGATTCGATTCTCGATGAGCTTCGCGAAGAGATTGGTGACGGGAGAATCTGCCTGACCACGGTGATCGACCATCTCTACGAGGCGTTGCTGGACTACCGCACGGAGAAGGTCCTGGGCAACGGCATCCAATTGCGCACCGTGCATACGGCGAAAGGTATGGAGTTTCCACATGTGCTGATTACTGGCGGCGGATGGCGGCGGGGTCGCAGCGTGAAAGAGACGGAAGAAGAGCGGCGAATTCTGTACGTCGGGATGACCCGGGCCAGGGAAACACTCACGTTGTGTCATCTTGCTGATGAGGGGCAGCCCTTTCTTCGTGATCTTGGGGCGGACGGCTTGCTATCCCGGGACGCTCCAGAGAGCCGTCGGGTCGACGAGCGTGTATTTGCCCGGTGCTTCGCGCTCTTCAGCCTGGCCGACATGCACATCGATTTCGCAGGCTGGCACCCGTCAAATCACCCCATTCACACTTCGCTG
>SLOV01000201.1 GCA_007132345.1 Kiritimatiellia bacterium | reverse complement strand
CGCCATCTCGCCGCGTCGTGGCCAGCGTTCCCCATAGCCGAACGTGGCAGGGGGAGGATCGAGAAGCGAGAGTTCGATGCGCAGGCGGGCTCCGTCGGACAGCGCGGCGGTGAGGCGAAGCGTTTGTGGTTCGGCCGCCGCCTCGAGACTCGCCGCCTGCGCGAGGGCGTAGGCGGCCAGACGCGGAATCTGTTCAGGCTCATCCGCAAAGGCGCGGTAGGCCGCCGCGACGCGCAGCAGGTCCGCGGGCTGAGTCTCTTCGCGGCGGGCCACCTCCATATCCTTTTCGACGAGGCGCCGGAGTTGTTCGATGCCCGCTCCCGCTTCCTGCAGGCGGGCGCGAATGCCGTCTGCCGGGAAACGCTGCGCTTCGAGCATGGGGCGAAGGGTTGCAAGCGCCTCGCGATACCGCTCCCGCAAGAGCCGGAACGAGTGGGGCGCCTCCTGCCAGTCACGGCAGAAATCCGCGGCGGCCGCGGCGAGGTCGAGCAGATCGGGGAGGGCGGTATTCGCAAGATCGAAGCGCACCTGCAGGGCGCGCGCCTGCTCGACCCAGTCGCCGAACCCCGGCGCGCAAGGGTCTTCGCCGAGAAAGAGGACACAGGCGGCAAGGAGTCGCTGCAGTTCGAGCATGGTGTCGCGGGTCTCTTCGGAAAGCCCCTCCCAGGCAAGCAGGCGCGCTACACTTCGGGCGGACTCGAGCAGCAACTGCGGCTCCATCACCATCAAGGCGCTCGCGGAGCCGAGCAGGGCCTGGGCGAGGGGTTCGTCGAACCCGTGCCATTGCGGATAGACATCCGCGAGCCGGTGACGTGCGGCGATGGCCTGCTCCAGCGCCACCGGGAATTCGGGAGATGCCGTGGTGGGGAGGCGCACGATCTGCTCCGCCAGCTCGATCAGCGGCAGCACCTGCTGTGCATAGAGGGGATAGAGCACCGAATCGGGCGGCGGCGGCGCGGGCAGCAAGTCGGCGTTTCGTTCCGCGAAGCGAGGGAGATTGTCGAGCTGGAGCGCGCCGACCCGCTCCGGCAGTCGTAACATGGCGAGTGCCGCCTCGGAGAGCGCCCTGAGATCTTCCGGTGTCTCTCCCGTGCCGAGCGCTTCGAGATACTGGCGCAGGTCGGCCTCGCGGCGCGTCTCGATGAGCGACTGCATCTCTGTCAGGACCCATTGATCGCGGTGTACCGGCAGCGCGGCTTCGATGCGTCGCTGGAGAAGGGGATAATCGGCGATCGAAGGCCGTATGTGCGCCGACCATTGTTCCATCTGATCGCGGACCTCGCCCGAAGACTCGGCCTGGGCCACCAGCTCCAGATACGCGGCCAGCGCCGCCAGCCGCGGGTCGGGCCAGAGCCCCAGCACGACAAGCTCGCGCAACCGCTCCGCGTAATCGGCGGCGTCCTCCCATCCTGGCCAGCGCTGGGCGCCCCACTGGTCGACGAGGGTCGCGAGCAAGCGTTCGGCGATTTCGATGCCCAGTATATTCGAAAAGGACTCGGCGGCGAGGCGTGCTTCCGTGAAGGCCCGCGAGAAGGTGGGCGGGGCGTCCGCGGCGCGAACCGAGAGCAGGTGCCGTTCCGCCTCTTGCAGTTCCTGCCAGGCGCGTGTCACGCGGTGTAACGGCTCGAGCAGGCAGTGCCGCACCTCAGGCTCCGGCAAAGCGGCGCGGACGTACTCGACGAATCCCCGCCAGGCCTCCGGCGCTTCGGCCTGGCGCACCCGCGCGTAGGCGAGCGACGTGGCGCGGACGAGCGAGGACAGTTCGAGGAAGACGGCGCGAAGGGCTGGATCGGGCGCCGCGCCAGTGGGCAGGGTCTCTCGCTCCAGCCGCTCCCGCTGTGGGGCCAGGAGCGACCATGTCTCCACCCATTCCGCAAGGGAGTCCGTCTCTTCCAGGGGCTGTGTAATCTCCGTAAGACTCAAGAGATTGTCGCGCCGGGCATGCGGGAATCCCCATGCGGCGAGGTCTTGCAGGGGGTCGGCCGCCGCCAGTTCCTCGCTCAATGCGCTCATCTGTTCGGCCTCCTGCCGCAGCGTGTCGGTGCAGAAGCGTCCTGGTGTCGGCAGGCGCGCTTCGTAGAGGCGGGCGAGGTACCAGCGAAGCGGGGCGGACTGCGTGGCGAGCAGATGCGTCCGCAGCGTGGCGATGTCCTGTTCATTACGGAGCCGATACGCCTGATCGAAGGCTGTATAGTGCTCGCGGAAGAACCTCTGTTGCCGCTGCCATGGCGGGAAGGCCGGGAGCGACGCGGAGCGGTCCTTGCCGGTCACCACCCGGTCGAGCAGGGCGGGAAACCCGAGCCGATCCAGGTCCTCGGCGGCAAAGACACGGCACCAGTCGCGGGCATCGCGATAAGCATCGGCGGCCTGCTGCTCGAATGTCTGGAACCGTTGCTGCCAGTCGGCGGCGCCGGCCTCGGCGGTTTGCTCCAGCAGCCGGGCGAACGAAATATCCATGCGGGTCAGGTCTCTTTCCAGGCGCACAACGTCCGCCAGGGCCTCGGTCGGATTGCTGAAAGAGACCGCTTCCGCCTCTTCGATGTGTTGTCGCACGGCCTCGACGAGTTCGACGAGCGGCTGTTGGTCAAGGCGGCTGGCGCGGAGCCGTTCGAGCGTGCGGGCCGTCTGTGCGGCGTCGAAAAAGTTGTCCGGAGCGGGAGGAACGGCGCCGGAAGACCACCACCGGAAGAGCAGGACGCCCCCCGACAACAGCACAGCGGAGAGCGCGAGGAGCAGGCCGGCCGCCTTCTTATTCTTCAGAGCCATGGCTGAGCCAGCTTGCCCGAAGCAGGCGCGGAAAAGAAGCGAAGAGATGTTCCTGGGAAAAGTCTCGTTGCGGTCATGCCGGTATGCTGGTTTGATGCGGCGCGAAGGAAGAAGCAAATGATGACCGGAAGAAACGACCCATGCCCCTGTGGCAGCGGAAAGAAATACAAAAAGTGCTGCCTGCTCGACGATGGCCCTCTGCGCGTGTTGCCGTCCGATAGCGACAACAGCAGCGACGATCTTGCAGTTCACAGCGCCGAGCCGAGCGCCGGTTCAGGGGCGGGTGCAGGTGCGACCAGTTTCTTGGACCTGATCGCTCGCCACCCGAACCTGCAGGGGCGGGAGCGGGAGATCTTCGAGGCCTTCGAGGAGGCGAAGGCGGAATGTGGCGAGATCAACCCCTACAGCGATGGGGATGAGGCGCACGCCGATCACCTGGATACGCTTCTCAGCGAGGAGCGCCTTCAATCGGTCTGCATTCCCCTCGATGAATTTCGAGAGGCCGTGCGGGCAACACGGTTTAATCCCAATCGCCCGACGATGAAGGGGCTTAAGAAGGTATCGCGCCAGCTCTGTACCCCGGCGCATCGCGAGGCGCGCGCCGCCGTGCTGCTCGGGTGTGTTCCCGATCTGGTCAAGGAAGGGCGCCCCCGGGATGCCCTGCTCTTCGGGATCTATGTCCAGGAGATGCTGATGGCAGGCAGCCTGCCGACGATCTTCGAAATCTGCCTGATCGAGCAAGTAGTGGCCGAACACGAATGGCTGAAAGAGGTCCGCGCGGAATTGGACGCCATCGCCGCGGGATTGACCGACCTGGATCGCGCCGCCATCGCACGGGATGGCGCCGAGGCCTGGTTACGTAAAGCCGTTGAGTCGCCACAAACGGTTCATCGTCTATTCAACCTGCTTTTCGAACGCTCCGACATGGAGACCATCAAACATTTCCTGGCAGAGAACAGCATAGAAGGTTGGCACGAGCTTCTGGCTCGCGCCGATGCAGCGCACATGCTGGTCGATCCCGAAATCGCGAGGCCTTATTTGATGCGGGCGATGAGCAGCCTGGTGGAGCGCACACAGGCGGATGGAGTGGGTGGCCCACCGGTTGAGGAGGAGGTCGGCAGACGCATTGCGGAAGGCGTGCTCTCCGACTTTGCCGATGAGATGATGCAGGACCTCCTCGACCCGGCATACATCACCGCCATGCTGGAAGATTACTTCGATCTGCGTGACGCCTACCTCGAAGAAGGCGAGGAAGAGGCCGCGGCTTGGACCGAGACCGCCCTGCTGGCCATCCAGGCCGGCAATTTTCAAATGCCGTTTGGCATCACTTGCTGGATCACACTGAAAGGCTTGTTGAACGAGATGATGCGGGACACCTCCGCATTTCAGTCCTTTGCACGGGAACAGATTGCCGGCACCGACGCGATGTTCGACGAACCTTATCGGGAAGAGGAGCCAGAACCGATCGAGTTGACGTTGGACGAGGAGATTTCCGACGAAGAGTGGCGCCGCCTTTATCGCGCCGCGTTGAAGGTTTTCGAAATGGAACCGTGGGAGTGGATGGAGGAAGACGATCTCTTCGCCGTCCGTTTGGAGCCCTCGGGACAGATGGGCTTTGTCAGCGTGATGGGGGCGGGCGGCATTTCCTTCACGGTTGCGGTCTTTAAGGGCGATCAGGGCGCGAGACGCTACATCGACATCGCGTTAGAGGACGATCCATACGTGCAGAATGATCTGTTACTCGCGACTGACCGGCTCCATGCGGAGTTCGGGACCAAAGACGAGTTAGAGAAGGTTGAGCTGAAACTCATGAAGCGGTTGGGGATCAAGGCGGCACGGGGCGGTTCGCCCTATTTCCGCTCCTGGCGCCCCGGCTATGTGCCGT
>SLOV01000023.1 GCA_007132345.1 Kiritimatiellia bacterium | reverse complement strand
GGGGCGCGGGCGCGGTGTTCCTGGGTTCGTGGACGCCCGAATGCGCCGGCGACTTTGTGGCCGGCCCCAGCCACGTGCTGCCGACCGGCGGCACCGCCGCCGTCTTTTCCGGGCTCACCGTCGAATCCTTCCGGCGCCGCGCCAGCGTGTTGCAATTCACGCGGCGCGACCTGCGCGAGACGCTCCCGGTCATCGAGGCCTTCGGCCGTGTCGAGCGGCTCGATGGCCACTCCCGTTCCGCCGCCGTCCGGTTCGAATCATGAGTACGCCCCGCATTCGTACTTCTGTCGCCCGCATGCACGCCTATGTACCGGGCGAGCAGCCGCGCGATTCCGCCATCGTCAAGCTGAACACCAACGAGAATCCATATCCGCCTTCGCCCCGCGTGGCGGAGGTGCTGCACGCGTTTGCTGCTGACCGATTGCGCCTCTATCCCGATCCCGCCTGCACGGCGCTGCGCGAAGAGATCGCCGCGCTGCACGGGGCACAGCCCGAGCAGGTGCTGATTGGCAATGGTTCCGACGAAGTCCTGGCGCTGGCCCTGCGCGCTTTTGTCGAACGAGGCGGGGCCGCGGGCTATTTCGTGCCCTCCTACAGCCTCTACCCCATTCTCGCCGCCATCGAAGAGGCGCGTACATACGAGGTGCCGCTGACGGCGTCTTTTGATTGGGTTGACCCCGACCCCGAAGAGGCTGATCTCTTCTTTGTTACGAATCCGAATGCCCCGACGAGTCTGTTACACCCGCGCGCGGCCCTGCAGTCCTTCTGCCGCGCCGCGCGTGGCGTGGTGCTCATCGACGAGGCCTATGCCGACTTCGCGCGGGCGCATTGCATCGATCTGGCCCTGTCGACCGACAACGTGTTGGTCACCCGCAGCCTGAGCAAGTCTTACGGCCTGGCCGGTCTGCGCGTGGGCTATGCCATCGGGCCCGCCCCGCTCATCGGGGCCATGGCGAAGATTAAGGACTCCTACAATCTCGACGCCATTGCGCAGGCGCTGGCCCTGGCCGCAATCCGTGACCAGACCTATATGCGCGAGCGCACGCAGCGCATCCGCACCGACCGCGACGAGGTGGCGGCGGCCCTGCGCGAGCGGGGTTTCCACGTCTACGACTCCGAGACGAACTTTCTCTGGGTGCGGCCCGGCCGCATGGAGGCCGCCGAATGGTTTCAGGCCCTGCGCGAGCGCAAGATTCTGGTGCGCCATTTCGCACAGCCCGAGGTGCGCGACCATCTGCGCATCACCATTGGCGATGAGGACGCGATAGAGGCGCTGTTGCAGGCGGTCGATGCGATTCTCGGGGTTTGATGGCCGCTTTTCCCGTTGAGCGGGGAAAGCCGAGCGAGTAGGGTCGTGTTCATGAAATCCCCCGTTTCCACCCAGGTGGCAGCCTGGCTGGTCATGCTCGCGCTTCTGCTCACCGCCCCCTTTTCCCTGAACGCACAGAACGTGCGACTCAACGAGATCATGGCGTCCAACGCCTCGACCATCGCGGACGAGGACGGCGATTTCGAAGACTGGATCGAGCTGTATAACGCGGGCAGCGAGCCGATCGACCTCTCCGGTTGGGGTCTCTCGGACAATTACGGCAATCCCTTTAAGTGGAGCTTTCCGCCGGACACCGTCATCGGGGCCGGGGCGCATCTGCTGGTCTGGGCGTCCGGGAAGGATCGTACCTTCTGGCCCCATGCGGGTTTCTGGCCGCTCAGCGAAGTGGTGGATGGCGCCGTGGCGGATGCATGGGGCTCCTCGCGGAAGGCCACGCTCCAGGGCGACGCCTCGTTTGTGGCCGAGGCGGAGCGGGACGGGGCCATCGATTTCATGCCCTCCGGTTCCATCGAGCTAAATGAGCCAGTGTGGCTCGATGGCGACTTCACCGTCGGCTACTGGTTCTATACCCGCCGCGCCTCGACCTGGCGGGCCATGAACAACGCGACCAGCCTGAACTTCTCCATCGGGCACTGGACTACATCGCGCATTAGTTTCTGGAACCCGAATGTGAGCATCTATCCTTCCGAATCCTTCCAGACCGAGACGTGGGAGCACATCACCGTGACGCGTTCCGGTTCGCTGGTTCGGGTGTATCGCAACGGCGCAGAGGTGGGTTCAGAGACCTGGACCGGAACGCTTGCTATCGACCGATTTGGCGGTGTGAGCGGAGGAACCGGATGGAGCGGCTTTGACGGGATGCTGGGGGAGAGCCTGATGCTGCCCTACGCGATGGATGCAGTCGAGGTTGGGCAACTCCATGCTGGAACCGTGACGGTCAGGCAGCCGCCATTGCACACGACCTACGCCATCTCGTCCTCAGGCGAGGAGATCACCCTGACGATGCCCGACGGCACGCGGGTCGACGAGCTGCCGCCCACGCCAGTACCGACGGATATTTCCATTGGCCGCGTGGAAGGCGAAGGCAATGCCTGGTTCTACTTTGGCGAGCCAACGCCTGG
The DNA here is from genome assembly GCA_007132345.1 of Kiritimatiellia bacterium. GTDB lineage: Bacteria > Verrucomicrobiota > Kiritimatiellia > SLOV01 > SLOV01 > SLOV01. The sequence continues at coordinate 2,217 of SLOV01000023.1, read as the reverse complement.
CGCTGCGAATACAACAACGCCGTATGCCGGGGTGCTGAGTCCGCCCCAATTTTCCCACGTCGGCGGGTTTTATGATGGACCCTTCGATCTACAATTATCTCATCCTGATCCGGAGGTTACCATCATCTACACGGTGGACGGCTCGGAACCCGACATTCATAATCTGGGAGGTTCAACGTACGCCTACAAGGTGAGCTACATTTATCGATGGAGACCGAACGAGATTGACGGCCCGATGCTGGAGGGAAGCTTCAGCAGTGCTCCTTATCTGGAGCCGATCCCCATCTTCGATGCCTCGGCATCTCCCAATAAACTCTCGGCAAGATCGACCACCTGGATGTTCGGTAGTTCGCCCCCGGAGCACCCGGTCCGCAAAGGCATTGTCGTGCGCGCAAGAGCGTATCACCCCGCGTTCATTGAAAGCCCCGCCCAAACCCACTCCTACTTTGTCTGGCCCGGCTTCCGGTACGCTCTGCCCGTCGTGTCTCTGGTTACAACAGAGAGCCATTTGTTCGACTACGAGCAGGGCATCTACACTCCAGGCATCGATTTTGATGCATGGCGCCTGCTGAATCCTCATACCTTTGCGCACGCCCCAGTCGGCAACTTCATGAGAAGAGGTCGGTCAGCGGAGTATCCCGTCAATGTCGAGATATTCCCGGCCCACTCGGGGCCGGCCGAAATGAATCAACAGGTCGGTTTTCGGATTCATGGAAACTGGAGCCGGAGACATCCGGCCAGGAACCTTCGCTTGTATGCGCGTGCTGCCTACGACGAGAAATCGACGATGAGCGCCGATCTCTTCTCGAAGCCAATCGACGATGCAGCGAATCCCGAAAACACGACATACAAGCGGCTGTTGCTTCGGCGCCGCGGCACACAGAGCGGAATCGTAGACGTCTTTATGAGCGAGATCCTTGCACCCGCACTCCCCACCATGCCGCGTGCAGAGCCAGCCGTGCATTTCATCAACGGGGAGTACTGGGGGCTCACCTTTATTCGCGACCGCTTCGATGAACATCACATCGCGCATCATTACAACGTGGATCCGGACAATGTGATCATCACCGCTTCCGACGGCTTTGTACCGCGCAGTTCCTACCAGCAACGGATCAGAACCGGGACCCCCGATGATATTCTCCTGTGGCAGGCTTTCGAGGACTTTGTTGTCTCCACAGATCTCTCCGATCCCCATTTCTTTGAGGTCATCCAGGAGAATCTTCATGTCGCCAGCTATATCGATCACCTGATTGCGATTATCTTCTTGTGCAACAGACACTATGAGCACGGCTTCTGGCGGGTTCGCAACACCGACGCGTCGCCGTTTGGCGACGGACGATGGCGCGCCTATGTCAAAGACTTCGATTCGATCAATGTGTCCTACGCCGGAGGACCTGCCGGTGCGGAGGGGCGCAAGTACCTTCAGGTGCTTTCAGAAGATATTCCCCTCTTCCAGAACCTCTTAACGAACCCGGAGTTCCGCAACGCCTTCATCAATCGCTTTGCCGATCATCTCAATTCGATCTTCTTGCCAGAGCGATTTCATCATGTCGTCGCCGGCACCATGGCAGCAGTGTCGCCCTATCTCGCCGAAGACAGAGCAAGCTGGAACTACCGGCTTGCGCCGCACAATGCACCCTACTATCACGGCTTTGCGGAAGAGCGGATCGCAGAGCAAAGAGAGCATATCATCGAGACGTTCAACCTGAGTGGCCAATCGGTTTTGTCGCTGCGCAACCCCTCTCCCGAAAAGGGGGCCATCAGGGTGAATACCCTGGCTTTGAAAGAGGCGCATGAAGCGGAGGAAACCTGGACGGGCGTCTACTTCCACGACGTGCCTGTCCGGTTGGAGGCGGTTCCTGGAGTGGGGTCAGGATTCGTCGGATGGAGGATGGAGGACGGAGACGGTTTACTTTCCGTCGAACGGGAGATTCTATTTCCGCTGACCGAGGACACGTTGATCGAAGCGCTGTTCGAGCCTCTACCGGCACGCTATCTCCTGCACGTGTGGGATTTCGAGGATGCGGGGGGGCTGCTCGCACCCAGCTACACGATCGGCGGAGGAGCCCTCTCCACCACGCTGGGCTCGAACACTGTTGTCCTGGCCAACTCCGGCGGAGATTTCGATACCCAGCATCTGCGCATCAACAACCCGCTGGGCACCGAACTGATCTTTGCACTGCCGACCCCGGGCTTCGAATCGATCACCCTCGACTT
>SLOV01000262.1 GCA_007132345.1 Kiritimatiellia bacterium | reverse complement strand
CGCCCCTGAAACAAGTGGCCGCTTCGTTTGTGCTGGGCATTGAACCGCTGAGTGTAGGTCTGCTGCAGCCATTTCATACCCGTCACTAAGTTCGGCTCTGGGGTTTCCAGCAGGAGGTGATAGTGATTGCGCATCAGCACATAGGCATGCACCCGCCCTTTTTTCTGAGTATCCCCATTCCGCTCACCCCACTCCCGCAAGGCACTTCTGCACGTATGCCGGGACTGACCCCTATGCCTGCGCACATAGCGATGGTCGCGGACGGGGGCGAACGGCGTGCCGATGAGCGGCAAGGAAAGCTGGCCCCCATGCGTATGTCCGCTGAGCAGGAGATCCCAGTCATGGGCGCCGAGCCGTTCCTTGGTGTCGGGATTGTGGCTCAGCAGCACGGAGGGCACGTTGAGCCGTGGCGCCGTGTGGGCGAACGCTTCCCGCGGATTCAGGTGGCCGGCCCACCAGTCGCCGACACCGATCAGCCGGACGGGTTGACCGTCGATGTCGAGAAGTACGCTTCGATTGGAAAGGCATTCGATGGCGGCTTCGTCCATCACTCTCTGGATGGCCCGCGTGTCGCGCTGCCCGCCGTAGCGCTGGGACCAGGCACCGCCGTCGTGGTTGCCGAGGACGGCGAACGTGGGGGCAGCGTCGGCGAGCCGCTTCAGTAGGCGGGCATACGCCTCCGGCGCCTCGAGGTGACGCGTGATGTAGTCGCCGGTGAGGCAGATGATGTCGGGGCGAAGCGCCACGGTTTCCGCCACCGCCTGCTCGATCAACCGATACGGAACGATGGGCGAGGCGTGCAGATCGGAGAGGTGGGCCAGGCGGAGGGAACGGGCCAGATGCACGCGCGGGAGCGACAGGAGGTGGCGGCTGCGTTGAAGCCATGACGGCTCGATGAATTTCATCCAGCCCAGCCCGCCTGCGGCCGCGGCCGTGCAGGTGGCAAGGCCCTGAAGGAAGCGGCGCCGTGAAATGGATGGGGGCGGGTCCATGAGATCTGCAGTTCGACCCATGCACAGGCTCTGCCGTTCATTGCCCCGGGGGCCAATACTGCCTTTGTCGAAGACGCCAGCAAGAGGGATCGAAGACACGTCCGATGGGGATCAAAGACCGAGCAAGCTCCCGACAAGGCGGGCGGCAAAGTTCAGTCGCATGAGCCGCGACCGCATCAAAGGGGCAGTGCAGCGGAACCCGATTCTGCTTCCCAATGAACCCCCGCACAAATCCAAGAGCGCCCTGGGACCCCCATTTGTGATGTAGCCTCCCGGATATCTGTCTTCACTCTCCGGGGGGAGGGATCCGCGCGCCGCGCCATGTGAATGACCGCGCGCGGATCGTCATCCGGCTACCGACGGCTGGCCTTGTCCACCGAGTGCTGCGCGGCGCTCTTGGCCTTGTCGAGGGACTGCCGTGCGCTGTCCTTCACCTTGTCCACGGACTCCTCTGTGGCGTCCTTGACCTTGTCCACGCTCTTCTTGGCGGCCGCTTTGGCCTCCGAGACCGTCTCTTCCGCAGCCTGTTGGACCCGGCCCATGGCCTGGTCCGCCTGGCCTTTGGAACGCAGTTTCTCGTTGTTCGCCACGGCGCCCGCCGCTTCTTCAATGCGGCCCTTTGCAACTCTGATTGAACCCTTCATACAAACCACTCTTTCTTATTCCGAATGTTTTCCACGCTGCTCTCTTACAGTCGGCCCGTCAGGACCAACACGAGCAGAATCAAAACCAAGAGTCCCAGTCCGCCGCTGGGGAAGTATCCCCACTTCCGGCTGTAGGGCCAGGTGGGGAACGCTCCTACCAGGAGGAGAACCAGGAGAATCAACAGGATGGTTCCAATTGTCATGTCTGTGCTTCCTTTCTTCTTTTGTCTGTTTCCGCACCGCCCCACGCGACCGGCCTCTACACGTTTCTGGCGCGAAAGATCCGATGTTGTGGGGCTGTGCTAAATTTCTAGTTGTTGCTGCGAATGAGTACGGCCAGTTGGCCTTCGCGCGGGACGTTCGGGTCACGGAACGCGCCCGTCTGAATCCGGGCCGTTGGCACACCGGCCTCGATCAGCGCATTGCGAACGGAAGTGGCGCGAGCGTTGATCACCTGTTGGTTGTGTACCTCCACCCCACTCGGGCTCATGGAACTGTCAATGCCGACGTTCAGCGATGGATTGGCCTGGAGGTATCGGACAACCTCCGTCAACTTGGTGTTTTCGCTGGTCTGGAGGTCTCCACGGTTCGGATCGAACCGCAGCTCGCGATAGACCACCCAGTGGTCAACGATGCCCGTTGAACCCTGGGCGCCAATGGCCCCAATTTCACCCTTCGGACCTGCTGCACCGGTGCTTCCAGGCGCGCCTTCGGGACCGATGGTTAAACTGCCTTGAGTGCCCGCCAGGCCTGGAGTGCCCTTCTCACCGCTTTCGCCGGCCCGCCCCATGGCACCAGCGGCACCGGCAGCGGTGCTGCCTGTGGCGCCGGTCAGCCCGACAACGCCCCGTGCTCCGGCAGAACCCGCCTCACCAGCAGGACCCGTCGGACCCATAAGTGTCGGACCTCTTTCACCAACCTGCCCGGCGACGCCTCGTGCTCCGGCGGGTCCGGTAAGACCAGCAGGGCCTTGAGTTCCAACAACCGCCTCGCCTACCTCGCCGGTCCTTCCTATGGCGCCTTGCGCCCCCGCCGCACCTGCAGGGCCAACCGGTCCGGCAGGACCCGCCACGCTGGCACCCCGCGATCCGGTCGCTCCAACCTGACCCCGCACACCGGCGGGACCCACTGCGCCCATTTCACCCGCGCGACCTGCAACGACTTTGCCCGCCGCTCCAGTGGCTCCATCTTCGCCCCGAGGCCCTTTGCTTCCCGCAGGCCCTTGTTCACCGACAGGTCCTGCCAGGCTCGCGCCTCGCACACCGGTCGCTCCGACCTGACCCTGCACGCCGACCGGGCCCTTGACGCCCTGAGCGCCGGCTGGGCCAATGATCCCTTCTCCCTGAGCGCCGGTCGCGCCTACGGCGCCTTGTTGACCGGCAGGACCGGAAGGTCCGGCGGGCCCACGCGGGCCGACCAGGCTGGCATAGAGCGCGTCATCAGACTGTTCCGTTCGGCTGCCAAGCCTTGAACCGGTACTACTGCACCCTGAAATAAGAATGGGCAGTGCTCCGAGGCAAATCGCCGATGCGAGAATGCCGACGGTTGTTGTCTTGTTTTCTAATCTGTTCTTCATCTGATTGTACCTTCCTTCTTTTGTTGTTGTTGAAATCTTGCTTCTGTCTAGGCACGTTGACCGCGTTAAAGTCCTCCACCGTGGTTGCACCCGGTGGAATTGCCGATCCAGTCGGCGACCAGACTAACTCTTTGAACTGACGATTCCGGAGTTTCCGATGTTGGGACTCCATTCCATTTCTCCACTCTTCCTCTGTTTCTTATGGTGACTCTACGCGGAGGCTATGGGCATCGCTATAGGGTGAAACCCGAAGGCCACAGGGCTTGCGTTTCAATGCGTCGATCTATTCCGCACAGGATGCCCCGCCGGACCGTGTGGCCATCCAGCGCTACTTGACCCCGCCGGGGTGCAACCCTGCATCGAGTCGACTCCGCCGAAGTAGGGTTTCTCCCCATCGCGGATGCGCCGCCCGGCGCGCATGATGGCACGCAGATGGAACGAACCGTCCGTGATACACGGGCAAGCAAACCAACAAGGGAATCACCATGAAGAAAATACAGATAGGAATGCTGGGCATCCTGGCAATGGTCGGCGCAGGTCTCGTGATGGGGTGCAACTGGCGCAGCGATTCAACGCAGCCTGGGCCGGCGGAGCGAACGGGTGCTGCGGCCGATCAGGCGGCGGAGAGAGCCCGTACCTCGGCCGATCAGGGAGCGGCAGCAGCCCGGGATGCGACAAGCCGGATGATCGAGAAGGCCGGCGAACAGGTAGAGAAGGCCGGAGAAACCATCGAGAAGAGTGGTCAGAGGATGCAGGAGTAGATCAAGATGAATATGAACAGGATAATATCTATCGTTCTCATCGTCGCCGGGATTACCCTCATTGTGCTGGGCGTCGTTGCAATGGATTCGTTCAGTTCGGACGTTTCCCGTTTCTTCACGGGCACGCCCACCGACAAATCGGTGTGGATGCTCATCATCGGGGTAATTTCCGCCGGGCTAGGGCTCTCGGGCGTCGCATTCCTCGGGCCTCGCGGCACTGTGGCGTAGACGCGCAGAGCAAAACCGCGACGCAAGAACACAAACCGCTGATCAGAACGAGCACCGAACGTTGAACTCCCCCCCCCTCCGCGGGTGAGGCAACTCCCCGCGGGCTCCGCGCTCCTGCGGCTGAGGCAGCTCAGCCGCAGGAGTCACGCGGACGACCGCTCGCAGGGAAAGCAGATCTCTCCATTCCGCCCCTCGACAGGCTCGGGGCTCCAGTCGAGATGACAAGGAAAGCAACTGGCAGGGTGACATCCCGCCCCTGCATCTCCAGGAACGCTTCGAAGCGCGGGTCCAGGAGAAGACCCGCAAACCTGTGTTACTTACGCCCCTTTTTTATTCCCGGCCTGGGCGGCGCACAGGCAGGCGCCAAAGATGAAGATACAGCCGGAGATGTAGATCCAAAGCAGGACCGCCATGATGACGCCGAATGTTCCATAGACCGCATTCAACCGGGCAACCTTGCTGAAGTAGATCGAGAACAGG
>SLOV01000238.1 GCA_007132345.1 Kiritimatiellia bacterium | reverse complement strand
CGCCGGATCTTGTGCGGCCGTTCGATGTCGCCACAGCCGTCACCACGGCGAGGGCTTATGCAGCAGCGCATCTCGAGATTCCTGAAGAGCGGCTGGTTTATTCTCAATTGCTGTTCCCGCTTGTCTCGTTGCTCCCCGAGAATGAGGATGGCCTGGTGATCATGCTGGACCTCGATGCGCACGAGGTCCTTGTGGAGGGGGAGGAAGAGATTACGCTGAGGACCTCGGTGCAGGTCAGGATTCGGCCCGATGGCTCGCCCCGCTGGAATGGTACATCCACGGGCCGCGCCTCGCGACCCTATCGCGCTCGCAGGCGCCTGCCGCCCGAGCCGACCCCGGACCCGGTGACTGAAGTTCCCGATTATGACTACATCGCATTGGCGCTGGAGGCGGCTTACGAGCATGTGCCCGAGGAGGATCGGGAGTGGCTGATGCCGATGAGCGTCCGCTTCGAATACCGCGACCTGGCGGCGGACACACCGGACTTGCGCTATATCTTCGTCCATCTTTTCGATCCGCGCGAAATCGTTCTTCTGCCCGAACGGGGCCTGGAAACAGTCACCGGCCACGCCGTGCTCTTCCGGCCGGACGGACGCGTGGTCTATCGGGGACCCAGCAGCTTCGGTGCCTCACCCCGCTTCAGTCAAATTGCGGCCTTTCTGGAGGAGCGCGGCAACCGATAGAACGGCAAGATGCGTTCCTTGGCACGTCATGGGCCCTATTCCGGTTCAACGCGCGCTCCAGCGCCTCGTAGTCGCCGAGATGGGCGCGCATCAGGCTTTTCCAGAGCTTCCCGTGGTTGGGGATAGAGAAGAAGGATGCGAGATTGAACCGCGTCGCGTTCCGCCGGTTTTGGCATCGTCACTTCCAGCCTGTTTCCCATCCCCGGAATTCGGACAGCCGGATCTGGTATCGTGCAATGTTTCCTTCGTGAAGACCACTCAGTTCGGTTTCCACCACCTCCTGGAACCGGGCCCGATCCTCTTTCTGAATGGATGCCTTCACCTGACCGGTAATCCATTTGGACGCTGCGCGTTTATCCATGCCTCCGGCGACAACGGCTTGAATAAACTCCCCGATCTGCTTCCGGTAGCGAAGGCGGAACGGGTCGGGTTCACCGAGCACCTGCCTGATTGTCGAGTAGCGGGCGCATGAACGAGCATAAGCACGGACAAAAACATCGCGCAGATACTCCACACGGTTCAATTCGTAGATGGCCAGCATGGCTCTGGCATAGTCCTCTTCGTCTACATCAACAAAGGACAATGGGCACAGGTTCCTTTTCACCAATGGGATGTTCGCGGCGAGCCGCGAGACCCGCTTGTTCACATCCTCGAATGGCTGCAGATACGGAAGGTGGACCATGATAAAGAATGACTGCTCAATCGGATCGGTAATCGCCTCCGCCTTGTTCAGCATAAGGTCGAAGTACATCTCAATCTGCTGCGGCACTTGCAGAGGTTCATATACAGACTGGCCGATCCCGATGAGCTTCGACCTCAGTCGGCCTTCACCACCCGGATCAGGTAAGAGGTTTTGACTCAACAAGGCGTGCAGGTTGCAGATCGTGTAGCGATTGAAGGCAATCGCAGCCGCATCTTCCGCCAACAATTCGATAGCGGCCTTATGATTCAAGATCATTTGTGTTTCTGTGGCGTCCTTGCCTGCCGCACTTTCACCAGCTTTCAGCAGAAGTTCCGTATCCAACAGTGAGTACGTATTGCCTTCGAGTCGGCTCGAGTTCCAGGAAAGATCAATGATCAGCCGATCCATGACCTGGCGCAGATAGGTTCCAGCCGGAAGCTCATGCTGTTCAACCCGGCCCATGTCCGCCAGTTTCCGGCGCAGTTCATTCGTCAGATACGGCGTCTGATTGGGCGCGTAGGATTCGATGAATTCGATGTGATAGGGGACCGGTGTTCGGGAGGCGAGGGGGCGGGTGAGCAATCCGATAATCTCGACGCTTTCTTCCGACAACCAATCCGCCTTTCCGGGATCCGCAGCCCTTTTCGTTCTATCTGCCTCAGGTCCGGCAACGTATTTGTGTCCCCGCCCAGATCCCTGAACAATGAGCACTCCAGAATCAACCAGGGCATCTAGGCGACGCTGGAGCGTACGCCTGGAGTAATCGGGCAGTGCCGCCTTCAGATCACGGATCGCTGCGCCGTTCGGGAAGCCGGAAACCGCCCGCACGATCGCATCATATTCTTCCGATGGAACTTTGGCTGCCATAACAGTTTACGTGGCACGATTACCTGTAATTGCGCCAAACAAGCCCTTATGTGGCACAATTAGCGGAATTGTGCCACAAAAAAGGGCATTATGGCGCGATTACGGCTTATGTGGCGCAATTAGCGCAATTGCGCCACATAGGCGCGCCCGTCTGTCGCAAATCGGTCGGGAAAGCAGTTCGCAAGTCGCCGATAGTGGCGAGTTGAGGCCCATAATCGGTGGACGGTTCGCCCTTCTACCCATCAGACACTTGCGCAGAAAGGGTCAATTTCGGACCGCGCCTTTGCGGTTTTTGCCCGCCTGTCATCCCGACCGAAGTGGAGGGATCTCCCTCCGTGCCCACAACTTGAGATGCCTCCACCCATTCGGCTGCGATCAGGGCAAGCCCTCGGTCGGCATGACACGAAGGGATTGCTCATCGTGAATGGGCGCCATCACGCCGGTCGAAGCTGCATCGTGGCCTACCGGAACCAGCCTGCGTCTTACGGGGAAAGAGGCGTTGACGAATCCTTGCGGGTCGGGAAAGAGTCTCGGCGCATCTATTCCTCCCTCTGCGCATGAACCTGTCCACCGCCCCAGCCAAACGCGATTTTTGGCCGCTGCTGATCTTTGCGGTCGCGGTGGTGCTGCGACTGATCGCGCTTTTCGAACTGCTCGATGCGCCCTCTTTCGAGACGCTGGTGCTGGATGCGCGCAGTTATGATCAGCGCGCCCGCCAACTGCTGGCCGGTGCGCCGGAAGCGGACCTCTTCTGGCAGCCGGTGCTCTATCCCTGTTTCCTCGCCATAGTCTACGCGGTGAGCGGGGGCTCCGTTCTTCTGGCGCGCCTGTTGCAGGCTTGTATCGGGGGGCTGACCGCCTGGGCGACCTGCCGCCTCGGCACCCTCTATTTCGGGCGCACCACGGGCCGCATCGCGGGACTGATCGTGGCGGGGTGGGCGCCGCTGATGCTCTACGAGCTGGACCTGGTCAGTGACGGGATCGCGACGATCTGGACGCCGGTCTTGCTCCTGCTGCTCGCGAAGGCAGCCACTGCGAACAACTGGCGCTCGCCGGTGGCGCTGGGGGTCGGCGCGGCGCTGGGCGTGCTGACACGGCCGACGTATCTCTTTTTCGTGGTGCTCGGATGGCTCTGGCAGGTTGCGCGGACGCCGGGCGCGCAACGGCGGCGGCTCGCACTCGGGGCGATGGCGGGCTGGGCCCTGATCTGGCTCCCGGCGGCCGGGGCCAGTCTGAAACTCTCTTATCGCTTCAATCCGCTGCCGTTCAGCGGCGGCCTGAACCTGTATATCGGGAATAACCCCGACCCGTGCACGACGCTGAACGTCCGGCCGGGCCGGGATTGGAAAGAACTGGAAACGGAGCCGGTACGGGCAGGCGCGGTGTTGCCAAAGGAACGCGATGCCTACTTTCAGGAACGCGTGAAGGACTACGCGCTCAGCGAGCCGATCTCTTTCGGAACCGGGCTGTTGTCGAAAACGATCCGGTTCGTGAATTCGCGGGAACTGCCGCGCAACGAGGATCCCTATTCGTTCCGCAGTCATTCCCGTCTGTTGGCGGTGGGCATGTGGAAGGTGGGCGGTTGGGGCTTTCCGTTCGGCCTGCTGCTTCCCCTGGCCATACTCGGTGCATGGGTGCGACGCCGGGAGGTGCCGGCGCTGCTCTGGCTCTTTCTGGCGACGTACGCGGCGAACGTGATTCTTGTCTTTGTCTCGTCGCGCTACCGGCTGGCGTGGATTCCCGCGGCGGCCCTTCTCGCTGCGCTGGGCGGAGAGGTGCTCTGGACGCACGCACGGCGGCGCGCATGGCCCGCGTTGGTGGGCTCGATCGCGGGGGTGGTGCTGCTGGCCTTCGCTTTCAGCCGACCTGCGGAGTTCTGCGAGGAAGGCGTGAACTTCGATGCGGAGATCCTGCGGCTGGTGGGGCACGCGCAGTGGAGTGATCGTCGGTTCGAGGCCGCGGAGGAATCGCTGCTGCGTTCTCGCGGGCTCGAGCTGAGTGCAGAGACGAGCGATTACCTGGCGCGGGTGTATCTCGATACCGGTCGACCGTTGGAAGCACTGGAGATGTTGCGGGAGGCAGTGGCGCTGAATCCCAATTCGGCGGAGATTCTCAATAACCTGGGGTTGTTGCTTGGTATGCGGGGCGAGTATGCGGAAGCGGAACGGGTCTTTGCCGAGGCGCTGGCACTCGACCCGGCGAACGAAGCGATTCAGCGGAATCTGGCGTTGACGCAGCGGCGACTGAAGCAACTTGATCGGCATGATAACAATGAGTCTGTCTCGGGAACCGCCAGCGAACGGCGGGCGGTCGAGAGCCGAGCCGCTCCGTAGCGTGTTTGATTAGGAATTCCTGTTGAGCGGACGCGCTCTCGACCGAATGGCACTAAGATAAGACTGCGGCTCAGCGGGCCTGCCCCGGCTCCGTGGACGTCGGGGACGCTTCGCCCT
>SLOV01000181.1 GCA_007132345.1 Kiritimatiellia bacterium | reverse complement strand
TTAGGTTCGCCGCAGGACTATCTGGAAATGCTCGTGCATCTGCAGCGCGGGCAGAGCTGCGATCGCGATGCGGTCCTCAAAGCGCTGGTGGATGTGCAATACAGCCGGAACGAGATGCAGCCCGAGCCAGGCACGTTCCGGGTGCGCGGTGACACGCTCGATATCTTTCCCTCCTACAGCCGGCAGGGGGTCCGCATCGAATTCTTCGGGGACGAGGTGGACCGCATTCTCCGCATCGATCCGCTGACCGCAAAAACGGAGGCGGAACTCGATGAGGTGCGGATTTCTCCCGCGAAGCATTTTGTGATGCCCTATTCGCGCATGGAAGGGGCGTTGCAGGCCATTATGGACGAGCTGGAAGAGCGCGTGGCCTGGTTCGAGCAGCACAACAAGCTGCTGGAGGCGCAGCGTATTCGCATGCGCACCGAGTTTGACCTGGAGATGATGCGTGAAGTGGGCTACTGCAGCGGTATCGAGAATTATTCGCGTCACCTCAGTGGCCGCCCGCCCGGTTCGCGGCCCTACACGCTGCTCGACTTCTTTCAGGGGGATTTCCTGACGATCATCGACGAGTCGCATGCCACCGTGCCGCAATTGCGCGGCATGTATAACGGCGACATGGCCCGGAAGCGGGTGCTGGTCGAGCACGGCTTCCGCCTGCCGTCCGCGCTCGACAATCGGCCCATGGATTTCGACGAGTTCTGGAGCGTGGTGGGCACCACCCTCTTCCTCAGCGCTACACCGGGACCCTTCGAAGTGGAGCGGAGCGGCCCGCCGGTCCGGCAGGTGATCCGGCCGACGGGTATTCTCGACCCGGACATCGAGGTGCGGCCGCTCGACAATCAGATCGACGATGTGATGGAAGAAATCCGGGCGCGCGCCGAACGCTCCGAGCGCGTGTTGGTGACGACATTGACGAAGAAGACCGCGGAGGACCTTGCCGACTATCTCGAACGCGCCGGACTGCGCGTGAAGTATCTGCACTCCGAGATCGACGCGATCGAGCGCGTCGAGATTCTGCGGTCGTTGCGCCGCGCCGATTTCGATTGCCTGGTGGGGATCAACTTATTGCGCGAGGGGCTCGACCTGCCCGAGGTCTCGCTGGTCGCCATTCTGGATGCGGATAAAGAGGGCTTTCTGCGCTCCGACACCTCTCTCATTCAGACGGCCGGGCGTGCGGCGCGGCACATTGAAGGCCGAGTGATTCTCTATGCGGACCAGGTCACCGATTCGATGAAGACGCTGATGCAGGTGACCGAGGCCCGCCGCGAAACGCAGTTGGCCTACAATCGGGCGCATGGCATTGTGCCCCAGCCGATCGTCAAGGAGGTGCCGGACGGGCTCGCCTGGCGCGAGGCGGCGGAGGAGGTCGCGAGTTCTGTCGTGCGTGAGGCCGGCGGCGACTATAATGTGCAGCAGGTGATCGCGGAAATGGAGGCGGAGATGCTGGAGGCCGCGGAGGCACTCGAGTTCGAGCGCGCGGCCATGCTGCGCGATCAGATTCGGGAGTTCCGCCGTGCGAACGGCATGGAGGAACCATCGTTCGGCGCGGGAGCGGGCGCGCTGGACTATCGTAAGGTCGGTGCGCGGCGAAAGGGGTCGCGTGCCGGTCAGAAAGGCCGCTCGGGGAAGCGCTCAAAACGGTGAGGGGTTGCCATGATTCATGCGGATATTCCTGACGATCCGTCGGGGCTGCCGGAAGTGGGTGCGATCATTCAACGCGCCCTGGAGGAAGACATTCGGGATGGCGATGTCACAACGCTTTCCGTGGTACACCCCGAGGAAGAGACCCGCGCCGTGCTGATTGCCAAAGGCCAATATGTCCTGGCGGGTGCAGGCGTTGCCGCGCGGGTGTTCAAAACCCACGATCCCGATCTCAAGGTGACAGCCCTGGGCATGGACGGGCAGCCTGTTACGGGGGGCCAGACCATCCTGGAGCTTTCCGGGCGTGCCGGCAGCATGCTCACGGCCGAACGGGTTGCGCTGAACCTTGTGCAGCGGCTCACGGGCATTGCGACCTTGACCCGCACGTATGTCGATCGCACGGAAGGGAGCCGGGCGGTCATTCTCGGCACCCGCAAAACCACGCCGGGCCTGCGCGTGCTGGAGACCTATGCCATCGCCTGTGGCGGCGGTGGACGGCACCGCATGGGCCTTTACGATAAGGTGCTGCTGAAAGACAACCATCTCGCCCTCTGGCGGCGGCGCCATGAGGGTACGCTTGCCGATATGGTGCGAGCCGCGCGTCGCGCCTATCCGGGGCTGGAAATTGAGGTGGAGGTGGAGTCGAAGGAGGATCTGGCGCTTGTCCTGGAAGGGGAGCCGGACTGGGTGCTGCTGGATAACATGCGCCCCGACGAGTTGCGCGCCTGCGTGGCGCTGGCGGACGGCCGATGCAAACTGGAAGCATCGGGCGGCGTAACGCTCGATTCCGTGGCCTCTATTGCCGCCTCGGGTGTGGACGCGATCTCCGTGGGGGCACTGACCCACTCGGCGCCTGCCGCCGATCTCTCTCTGGAAATCGTTTGCGACCCATGAGTGCCGGTTCATTGCGAAGGGTGCCGACCGTTCTGGCCATCGATGTCGGCAACACCAGCACCAGCTTCGCGCTGGTGCGCGGAAAGCGCGTGGTGCGCCCTTCCCGGCTGCCAAGCTGCGAATCCAGCCCGGCACAGATTCGCGCAGCGCTTCAAACCGTCGCAGGCAAGGAGAGCGTACAGTCTGTCGTCGCTGCTTCCGTGGTGCCTTCCGCTGTCGCTCCCTGGACCAATGCCGTTCGCCGTGTGCTGGGGCTGGGGGTGCACTGGGTGAGTCACCGCTCGCCGCTCGGCGTCCCGATCAGCTATCCGCAGCCGAAGAGCATTGGGGCGGATCGGCTCGCAAACGTGGCCGGCGCGGTGGCCCGCTACGGTGCGCCGGTGGTGGTTGCGGATTTCGGTACCGCCCTGACCTTTGACATTGTGGGCCAGACGGAGGGCTATCGTGGCGGGATCATTGCGCCGGGCCTGCCCCTGATGTTCGGTTACCTGGCCGACCGCACGGCCCTCCTGCCCCGCATCGGGCCCGGGCCGGTACGCGGCGTTGTGGGCAGGAGCACCGAGCAGGCCATGCGCATCGGCGCCACGCTCGGCTATCGCGGCATGATCCGGGAAATCTTCGAGGCCCTGCGCGAGGAGATCGACGACCCCGCACTCACGTTTGTGGTCACCGGCGGCGACGCCCGCTGGGTTGTCCGTCAGTTGCGTATGGAGATTGTGCTAGACCCGTACCTGACGCTCTTCGGCCTGGCGCGAATCGGGGAACTCCTCCAACGAAGCTAAGCATTGAGTCGCCATCTCGTTTCCCGTATGTAAGGAGCCTCCATGACAACTGGAGCGCCTGCCCATGACCCGCATCGACGAAAAGTTTCGAACACTCAAAGCACACGGCCACAAAGGGTTTGTGGCCTATATCTGTGTTGGCGATCCGGGCCTCGACGAAACCGTGGACACGGTCCTGCGCCTGGAAGAGCAGGGTGCCGACATCGTCGAACTGGGCGTTCCGTTCTCCGACCCGCTGGCCGATGGGCGGGTGAACCAGGAAGCCACCGCGCGGGCCTTGGCCGCCGGGATGAGCATGCCCGGAGTCTTTCGCTGTATTGAAGCCATCCGGAAGCAGTCGCAGGTCCCGCTGTTGCTGTT
Organism: Kiritimatiellia bacterium; assembly: GCA_007132345.1. Classification (GTDB taxonomy): domain Bacteria; phylum Verrucomicrobiota; class Kiritimatiellia; order SLOV01; family SLOV01; genus SLOV01. The sequence goes on along the minus strand of SLOV01000181.1, from coordinate 1,002 downwards.
CACCTATGCGAACCCGATCTATGCCTATGGCTTCGACCGCGCCGTGAAGAGTGCCGCTTCCGCCGGTGCCGACGGCTTCCTGTTGCTCGACCTGCCGGTGGAGGAGGCCGACGAATTTGCGGGGCTCCTGAAGCGGAGAGCGCTCAACAATGTCACACTGGTCGCGCCGACCAGTACCGAAGAGCGGATCGAGCGGATCGCGCGTGCCGCCACGGGGTTTCTTTACTGCGTCTCGCGCGAGGGCGTTACGGGCGCACAGGAGAGTCTCAGTCCGTCGGCGGCGCGGTTGCTCAAGAAGGCGCGGCAGGCCACGGATCTGCCAATGGCCCTGGGATTTGGCATTTCGACACCCGACCAGGCGCGCGCCGCGGCCCGTCACGCGGATGCGATCGTGGTAGGCAGCGCGATCGTGGCCAAGTTCCACGAATGCGGCAATAGCCCCGAGGGCCGTCGCAGGGCGGCGCGCTGGACGGGCAAGATGATCCGCGCCGTCAAGGAGCCCGTATGAAGTCTTCTTCCTATGCCGTGATTCTTGCGGGCGGCCGGGGGGAACGATTCTGGCCCCTGAGCACGGCGGCGCGGCCCAAACAGTTGATCTCACTCGTCGGCGATCGCTCCATGCTGGCTCAGGCCGTCGAGCGGCTGGGTGGCCTCATTCCGCCAGAGCGTGTTTTCGTCATTACCAACGCGGACCTGGTCGAAGCGACCCGTGCCGCGGCGCCGGAGTTGCCGCCGGAGAATGTGATCGGCGAACCGATGGGGCGCGACACTGCGCCCGCCGTTGGCGTAGCGACGGCCCTCGTCAAGGCGCGCGACCCCGACGCCGTCTTCTCGATCCTCACCGCCGACCACATCATCGGCGAGATCGATTCCTTCCAGAGAATCCTTCGCATGGCCTACAGGCTGGCCGAACAGGAAGAGGTGCTCATCACGCTGGGTATTCCGCCCTCCTTCCCGAGCACCGGCTACGGCTACATCGAAGCGGGCAGCGCCCTGCACGAG
>SLOV01000334.1 GCA_007132345.1 Kiritimatiellia bacterium | reverse complement strand
CTCGAGCTTCATCCCTTTGTCGCCCCTCTTTGTCCAAGCCCTTTGTCGGATTTCTGCGACGCTTTTCGACAAGGAGGAACGATAAAGAAGCTCCAGCCCGATCGTCCATCGATCTCAGGTCTTACGCGGCGCTAACAGGTGTCGGGTGTCGGGCAAGTGTTCCCGCCGACCTGTCCGCTATAGTCGCCGGGCAACCGGCGCGACGGCCGAAGTCTCCGGAACACCCCCGACACCCGCTCCCCATCGGCGCCGCTCAGATCTCCTGGATATCGCCCGGCTTGGTGAACCAGGACTCTTCGAAGGGCATGCGGCGCATGCGGGCCTGGGCGGCGAAGGTGGGGATGTTGTCGCAGCCCGCATGACGGCCAATGATCTTGCCGTCTTCGTCCAGGCTCTCGGGGTAGAACCGCATCAGGTCCTGTGTGCGATACTGCCCGTCTTCGAGCGGCAGGACTTCGCTGACGTGGGTGATTTTGCGGGATCCGTCGGAGAGACGCGCGGTCTGCACGACCACCTCGATGGCGTTCGCCACCTGGCTGCGCAGGGCGGAGAGGGGCATGTCGACACCGCTGAGCAGGGCGCAGGTCTCCATGCGGGAGAGGGAATCGACGGGGCTGTTGGCGTGAATGGTGGACATGGAACCGCCGTGACCGGTGTTGAGGGCTTGCAGGAGGTCGAGGGCCTCCCCGCCGCGGATTTCGCCGATGACAATGCGGTCGGGCCGGAGGCGCAGGCTGGAGATGATGAGGTCGCGAATGGTGACTTCCCCTTTCCCGTGTTCGTCGGGCTTGCGCGTTTCGTAGGGCACGATGTGTTCCTGCTGGAGCTGCAGTTCGCTGGCGTCTTCGATGACGAGAATCCGTTCTTCGGGGTCGATAAAGCTGCTGAGCACGTTCAGCACGGAGGTCTTTCCGGAAGAGGTCGCCCCAGAGACGATGACGTTTTTGTGCAGTTTGACGATGGTCTCGATGAGGGTGGCCATTTCCGGTGTCATGCTGCCGTAGTTGACGAGCTGCTCGACGGTGAGCTTGTCCTTACTGAATTTGCGGATGGCCACGGAGGTGCCCTTGCGGGAGATGGGCGGGAGCACGGCGTGCACGCGGGAGCCGTCGGGCAGGCGGGCGTCGAGGCGGGGGTTCTCTTCGTTGAAGAGGCGGCCGACGGTGCGGGCGACGTTCTTGACGGCGGCTTCGAGCGCCTGCTCGTTGATGAAGCGGACGTCGGCGACCTGGAGTTTGCCTTTGCGTTCGATAAAGATCTGCTCGGGGCCGTTAATCATGACTTCCGAGACGTCGGGGTCGTCTAGGAAGGGGGCGACCGGCCCGAAGAAGAGCTTGAGGTAGTTATCGGACTTGTCGACGGCGACGGCGACGTCGGAGCGACTGGCCATCTCCAGAGCGAGGCGCTCTTCGTCGGTGAGGGAGGTGTCGGCCTCGATGGTGATGGTGTAGGGGGGGCAGGAGAGGGCGGTGCCGGGGGCGCAGACGAGGCTTTTGGTGAGCGGGTGGCCGTTGACGAGAAAGGCCTGGGCCTGGCGGATGGGCTCCACGATGAAGATGGAGCCAGGTTCTTCCTTGACGGCAATCTCGCTGCCGGCGCTGGAAACGGGCTCCAACTCGATATCGGCGCCACGCCGGTATCCGACGCGGATTTCCCGGCTACGGAACTGAAAGCGGCGGCCCTGATCGTCGCCTTGACTCAATCGGATATTCAGCATGGCTCGGTTCTCCCCTTGGGCTGGCCGGGCGGCATCCCGGTCGCACTCGCACAGAGTATAGGGGGTTTCCCGGGGTTGCACAGTGCTAAAGGGCGGATTGGAATGAGAATTTTCTGATTTTTGCCTTGCGTTGCCCGGTCGGGGCCGGCGATAATCCAAGTTAGTGGAGGGGAGTATCCGGCGGAAGCCATGCCCCTCTCCGCGTGAAGGTACGCAAGTACGTCACATCAACCAACAGGAGAGAGACAATGAAAGTTGAAAGAAAGAAACTCGGCCAGGGCTTGACGGAATACATCATTATTCTGGCCATCGTTGCCATCGGCACGATTCTGGTGATCGGCCTCTTCGGCAAGCAGATCAAGGGCGTGTTCACGGGTATCTCCGGTTCGCTCGCCGGCAAGAACAACCAGCAGGACGATGATGGCTTCAACCAGGTTCAGGACGAGGTCCTGCGGTCGGGCATGGATACCTATGACGAGCAGCCTGGCGGCGAATAATTCGTTGTTGCGTCGGCTGTTTGTTACGCGATGAGCGGTTTGGAAGAGGTCGCCCCGGGTCGCTTCTCCGGGGCGGCCTCTCCTTGCGCAGGTTCGGCGCGCGTAGCCGCCGGGATGGCGATCGCGCCTTTTGCATGGTTCATGAACAGGCTGGAAGATCGGGAGAAGGCTCGGGGAGGTCATAACCGCGGCGTGGTGCCGCAGATCGGTTGGGGAGAATCGTTATGAAAAATCGTATTCCATTGATTGCCGCCCTGGTGCTGGGCGTCATTGCCGTTTTGTTTATTCGCTCCTACATTCAGCGCGTTGAGGAGGAGGCCGCGGCCCGACTCCGGGGGCGGAATGTTGTGGCGGCGCGCGTGAATATTCCGGAAGGCGCTACGCTGACGGAACAGATGCTGATGCCGAAAGAGGTGCCGGCGCAGTTTATTCCCCCTCAGGCGATCGAGGGGTCGGCCGAGCTCCGGCAGATTCTCGGGCGGCGGACCCGCGTGCCGCTGGCTGCGGGCCAGGCGGTGCTCTGGTCGGACCTCGAGGTCGAGCGTCGCGGCGGCCTTTCGGTCCTGATTCCCGAGTCCGAGCGCGCTTTTACGGTCGGGATTTCGGCCGGCGTGCCCAGCACGCTGCTGCAGGCCAACGACAAGGTCGACATTCTCGGCCTATTCACGCTTCCGCAAGAGGACGATACGGGGCCCCGCACCCAGGCGGCCTGGCGGGAGGCCTCGGACCTGGTTTGCGTGGTGCTGCTCCAGAACGTGACGATTCTGGCCGTGGGCGAGAATCTGACGGGACTGACCCGCCCGGGCGACACGCAGCGGGGTGGAGATCTCACTTTTGCCGTGACGCTTCAGGAGGCGCAGTTGCTCATGTTCGCCGGCCAGCACGGCCAGCTTGGCGTGGCCTTGCGCGGCGAAGGCGAGCAGGAGTTGATCGACCGCGCCGACTTGCCTAAGGTCACCTATCAGGAACTGGAGACGGTCATCGGCAGCCTGGACAACAAGAGGACGGAGCGCGTGGTGGAGATTATGCGCGGACGCGTTCGGGAAGAGCGATTGCTGCAAGTCGACTGAGCGTGGTGAGGCAGGTTGAATAGCCGCGGCGATGGGAGCGTCTCAAAAGGCATGAAAACAATGACACATCACATGGGTTCTAGGTTGCTTTGCGCGGTGGTTCTCTGCCTCTTGCCGGGGTCGGCGCTGGCGTCTGGCATGGAGTTAATTCTGGCTCCGAACGCGACCACGAAGGTCGAGGTGCCTGGCGGTGTGCGCCGGGTCTATATTTCGAATCCGTCGATTCTGGATGCCGAACCCGATCCCGATGGGCTGGGTGTCCTGGTTGCCGGTCTGGGCGCGGGTAACGCGGAGCTGCGCATTGCGCAGGTCACGGGCATGGACCTTGTCTATCGGGTGACCGTACAGCCGGAGCTGCAGGACATGGCCGAGGAGGTTCGGCGGCTGCTGCGTGACGTCGATGGCATCGATGTGAAGGTGCTCGGCGAAAACATTATTGTGGATGGCGAGCTTTACACACGGGGCAGTGCGCGGCGCGTGAAAGAGGTGACCGCCGCCTTCGACGGCGTGGTGATGAACATGACGGAGTTGGACCTCACCGCCTACAACCGGAGCGTGGCCCGGGCGATTCATACGGAGATCGGATTCGACACCGTTGAGGTCAAGGTCGAAGGCGACACCATCGTGATCACGGGCACAGTGCCCACGCAGGCGGATATCGAGCGGGTAACGGAGATTGCCAGGAAGCGCGGCGAAAAGACCAGCATCATGCTGATGGCCCGCTGATCGCGCGGGCGCGACGTTGTGCCTGGCCGTTGGATCGGGGGAGGGGACTCCGTGGAATATCGGATGGGGAGACCAGAGAAGCCATGGCATTAGTGATTGTTCACGGAGGCGAGTATAACGGAGAGCGGGTCGAGGTGAAAGGCGGGCGCCTCACCATTGGCCGCTCCCTGGAGTCTGACGTTATCCTGCGGGATTCCGAAGTTTCTTCCCACCATGCGCAGGTGGTGCAGCGAAACAAGGTCTTCTGGTTGCAGGACCTTGGCAGCACCAACGGAACCAAGGTGAAGGACCGGAAGGTGATCCAGGAGCGGATGCTTTCCGGCTTCGAGTTTAATATCTCCAAATACCGGTTCGCGTTTATCGAAAGCGCCGATTCGCTGACCGATGAGCAGGAGGCCACGCTCGAGGATATCCGGCGATCCCTGCATAACGCGCTGATTGAAGAGTTGAACCTCAAGCAGATGACGCTTGAGCAGATGATGGACGAGAGCCTTCGGAAGAAGGCGAGTGGCGTGATGGACCGCTTGCTCAAGGAGCGCCGTCGCGAGATTCCGCCCATCTACGACCTGACCGAGATCAAGAAGGCGGTGCTGGATGCCGCCCTGGGTCTGGGCCCGCTGGAAGAATTGATTGCTGATCGCGCCGTGACGGAAATCATGGTGAACGGACCGGCCAAGATTTTTATCGAGAAGGGCGGCAAGATGCGTCTTGCCGATGTCACTTTCCTGGGAAAGCGGGAAATCCTGACGGCGATCGAGCGGATTGTGGGTCCGATCGGACGGCGCATCGACGAGAGCAGTCCGATGGTGGACGCCCGCCTCAAGGACGGTTCGCGCGTGAACGCGATCATCCCGCCGTTGGCCCTGGACAGCCCGGTGATCACCATCCGGAAGTTTCCGGACAAGGTGATGCATATCGAGGACCTGGTCGGCTTTGGCAGCCTGACGGAGCCGATGGGCACCTTCATCGAAATGTGCGCGCACCATGCGAAGAACACGGTGATCTCCGGCGGTACCGGCTCCGGTAAAACGACGTTGCTGAACATTGCCTCCGGGTTTATTCCCGACGGGGAGCGCATCATCACCATTGAAGACTCCGCCGAACTGCGCCTGCCGCAGGACCATGTGGTGCGACTGGAAACGCGGCCGCCCAACATCGAGGGCAAAGGGGCGGTGACGATTCGCGACCTGGTGCGCAACGCGCTGCGTATGCGGCCGGACCGGATCGTGGTTGGCGAGTGTCGTGGCGGCGAGGCCCTTGACATGCTGCAGGCGATGAACACCGGCCACGACGGTTCCATGACCACGGCGCACGCGAACTCGCCCGCCGACGCCGTGCGCCGGATGGAGTCGATGGTGTTGATGTCGGGCATGGACCTCCCGTTGAAGGCCGTGCGCGAGTTGATTCAATCGGCGATCAACATCATTGTGCAGATCAGCCGTTTTTCGGACGGCACACGCAAGCTCACGTCGATTACGGAGATCACGGGGATTTACGAAGGTGAAATTCAGTTGCAGGAAATCTTCACCTATCGCCGCACGGGGATCAGCGCGGAGGGGCGCGTGCTGGGCTATCACTCGGCGACCGGTGTGATTCCTTCCTTTGTGGAAGAGCTGCGCGAAGCCGGCATCGGGGTGGATATGTCTATCTTTGTGCCGAAGATGGATGTAAAGTGATGCGGTCTCCAGTTGCCGAGCGTTTCAGCGTGCATCCATGCGGGAAGGGGGAGAGCCAGTAGAATGCTATATTTGGTGTTACTGATGATCTTCGTGGCGGCCGGCGCGGCATTCATGCTCGTGTATGTGCCGATGAAGCAGAGCATCGACCAGGCACAGGCGCGCGCCGAGCGAGCGGTCTCCGCCGAACTGGAGGAGATGTTCCTTTTCATCCCCGTCGACAAGCTGGGCTATGCGAAACTGGCCTGCATGGCCATGGCCGGGTTTGTGGGCTATCTGATCTTCGGCAACGCCAAACCGCCTGCCCCATACGTCGCAGCGGGGTTCATGGCCTGTCTCGGCTATTTCGGCCCCGAACTGACCGTGCGGATTCTGCGCACCAAGCGGCGCAAGGCCTTTGCCGAGCAGTTGGTGGACGGGCTGGTGATGATGGGCAACGGGCTGCGCGCCGGGTTTACCCTGCAGCAGGCGATGGAGTTGCTGGTGAACGAAACCAAGCCGCCCATCTCCCAGGAATTCGGGCTGCTCCTGCGGGAAGTGCGCGTGGGCGTTGACCTGGACCAGGCCATGCTGAACATGTGTAGACGAACCAAGGACCAGGACCTGGAACTGGCCGTGACGGCCGTGATGATTACGCGGCAGGTCGGCGGTAATCTGCCGGAGATCTTCGAACGCATCTGCGCCATGATCCGGGACCGGAAGACCATCGAGGGCAAGGCGGATGCGCTGACGGCCCAAGGCAAGTTGCAGGCGCTGATCGTGGCGTCCATGCCCTACATTCTGCTCATGGTGATTTCAAAGATTAATCCGGAGATGATGGCCCTGCTCTGGACCACCCTCCCAGGGTTTCTTGCGATCGGACTCATGGTGATTCTCGACACTGCCGGCTATTTCTGGGTCCTGAAACTTACCAAGATTGAGTATTGAGAAGGAAAGCGAGCCGACCATGCCCAGCAGCCCCATCATGGATCTTTTCGGAGACATCGGAAAACGGGTGGATGCCGCCTCAAGCCGCGCGCTGAAGGATTATATTGAGAATACCGGCGTGAAGATCGTGGCGGCCGGTTTGGAGGACAAGGTCAATGCCTACCAATTGCTCGGCATGCAGGTGGTTTTTGCGTTCGCGCTCCCGTTTCTGGCCCTTTTCATCATGCTCAACAGCGGCGGCATGTTCGATTTTCTGCTGGAAGGCCCAGTTCAGATCCTCACCTATATCCTGCTGATTGCCTTCGGGTTCTACTTTCCGCTTCAATATGTGCACGACAACATGAAGAAGCGGCAGAAGCGCCTGACGCTGGCCCTTCCAGACACGATGGACCTGCTCACGCTCTCCGTGGAGGCAGGGCTGGATTTCATGACCGCCATGCGCAAGGTTGTCACGAAGATGCCGGACGGCCCGCTGCGGGACGAGATGCAGTATTTCTTCAAACAGGTCGAGGTCGGGCGAACGCGGCGCGATGCCCTCCGCGAGCTTGCAAAGCGGACCCAACTCGTCGATCTTTCTAACGTCTGCTCGTCGCTCATCCAGGCGGATCGCCTGGGCACCAGCGTGGGGCCGGTGTTGCGTGTGCAATCCGATATGTTGCGGATTCGCCGCGGGCAGCGGGCCGAAAAGGCCGCGATGGAGGCGCCGGTGAAGATGCTGGCCCCGCTGCTGCTCTGCATCTTCCCTGCAGTGTTCATCGTGATTTTCGCGCCGCTCTTCATTCAGATGTTCCAAGACCTAACCCGGTAGGATGCCATGGAAACTACGCAAGCATTACTCGCGCTCGAAGGGGACCACGCTGGAAAGGCTTTTCCGGTAGGCTCCATGGAAATTGTCATGGGCCGATCGCGCTCCTGCGAGATCACGCTGAATGACGACAACGTCTCCCGAAGACATGCGGTGCTGCGTCCGCAAGACGGCGACGTGATGATCGAGGACCTCGGCAGCACACACGGCACGTTTCTCAATGACCGGCGCTTGCGCGGGATCCTTTCCCTGCACGAAGGCGACACCATCATGGTCGGCGCCCAGAAGTTCCAACTCGTTTCGAGAGCCGAGGCGGAGGAGAAGGTTGGCAAGCTGACCCCTTTGGTGGAGGAGGAGTTCGTGCCGCCACCCCCTGCCGGCGGCGGCGAAGAGGAGGCGGAACACGATCGTACGCGTTTTGCCGGCGAGGTCGAGGCGATGGATACGCAGTATCACGCCATGGACCAGGCAATGCGTCATGACGAGGATGACGACGACCACACCCGCGCCCTGGTTGACCAGGCCACGCGCATGCTGGATGCGGAGGAGTTGCAGGGCCTGAAGCCGGGGCGGGAAGAGTCGAAGAATCTAACAAAGACCGTGATGGGGGCCGCGTTGGTCGTCGCGCTGCTGGGAGGGGGCCTGTATATGATCGCCAACCTGCTGGGCGGCGAGGGGCGGACCGCGGCGGAATTTCAGTCGTATCACGATCCCCAGTTCGGATTCCGCGTCACGTACCCTGGGCCCTGGTTCCGAAACCCTGGGCAAGGGGCCAACGTCATCAATTTCGAACGGGTCGAGGAGGGGGAAACAGTGGCCTCGCTCCGGGTTTTTGTCGATCAAAGTCTGGAATTCGAGACGCGCGGCCTGACCATGGGCTTCGAGGATTACCGCACCACGCTGCAACGCCGGTATGGCGATACCCTGGTGATCCGTCCGCCCATGGGCGGTCAGGTGGGCGAGTTGCCGGTCCGCCTCTTCGGGTTCTATAACGCGACCCATCAGGGCAAAGGCTTCTTTCTGATCTCCGGGCGCACCCGGTATGTACTCGAAACCGTCTCGCCGAGAGCGGAGTATCCTGCCTACTCCAGGTTGTATACACGGCTGCTCGACTCCTTCCGGCTCGACGAACCGGAGGTGATCATCGACTTCCCCGCGGCGGACGAGGAGCTGGTGCGGATGGCGCTCGGCGAAGAAGCGCGGCTGCTGCAACTGGCACAGCAGGAATGGCGCTTTGCGCAGAACCTCGTGCGCCGCAAGGATGTTCGCCCCGAAAACCGTTTCCGCGCCGTTGAGACCTATCAGCGTGTCATGCAAATGCTCTCCGCCCTGAACCAGCCCCCGGAATGGGCGGAGCAAGCCGGGCGTGAACTGGCCGAGGCCACCCGTGAACTGCAGGAGGCGATTCGCGAATCGAGATTCATTATTTCCATGGCCCATAAAGTCAACGATGCCACCACCATTTACTGGGAAAGCGCGAAACTGATGCAGATGATTCCCGACAAAACCGATCCAGTGTACGAATATGCGCGTCGGCGCAATGAGTTGTTCCGGGAGGCGGCGTTGAATCGTTGAGCCGAATCGTTGAGCCTAGGGGCGATGGGAAAGGAAAAAGATCATGTCAGCGGTGCTGGTAGTTTCCTGTAACAAAGTGCTGGTTCAGAAATTCGAGCTGAACCAGCCGAGAGTCGTGATCGGCCGCAGCCAGCGCTGCGATCTGGTGCTGCAGGATCGCGAACTCTCGCGCGAGCATTCCGAAATCACCAAGGCGGGCACCGTCTACAAAGTGGCTGACCTCGGCAGCCGGAATGGCACGGATCTCAACGGCGAAATGATCACCGAAGCGCAAGCCTTGAAAGACGGTGACACCATCACGCTCGGCGATTACCAGCTCACCTTCTACGGCACCTCCTCCGCCGTGCCGGATGGGGAGGGTGCCGACGACATGGAAGACGCCGCGACCCGCTTTGTCGGCGAGGCCGACATTAAGAAGGCCGTCGCCAATCCGGACAAGAAGCCCAAGGTCACGCCCAATATGATCTGCCGGGTGGCGATCGAGTCGGGACCCTTGAAAGGCGAAATGCATAAGAACTGGGAGGGCGAACTCACTTTCGGGCGCGGCTTCAATAACACCGTGATCTTCCCCGACGATGCGGTGTCCACCAACCACGCGCGCATCTATTTGAAGGACGGCCACCACTACCTGGAAGACCTCGGCAGCAGTAACGGAACCTTCATCAACACCGTCCGTATGCGCGAGCCGCAGATGCTCAATCATGGCGACAAGATCCGCATGGGGGTCTCGACCATGGAATATACGGCCGTCGATCCGGTGAAGCAGAAGAAGATGCGGGTGCGTCTGGCCCTGGTCGCGATTCTCCTCTTCGGCGGTCTGGGTGTTGCCTACATGCTTCAGCCCGAGGACCAGGCCGCGAGGCTCACCGAGCAGGGCAATGCGATGCTTGGCCGGGGCAACTACGAGCAGGCCATGGAGTACTTTGCCAGGGCGCTCGAGGCATCGCCCAGTTATGCGGAGGCGGAGGCCGGAATCAGTCGCGCGCGTAGCGAGCAGGAGGCCCTCGATCTGCTGGCTCAGTCCGAACGGGCGGCCGTCGAGGACCGGTATGCCGATGCCCTCGAGATCGTTAACCGGGTGTTGCGCCTGCATCCGAATCATCGTGGAGCCAGGCAACTGCGCGAAGTGCTCGAACAAGTCGACCGGGCTTCCGTGGCCATGCGTGCGCAGAACTGGCCAGCGGCCATTCAGCTTCTCGATCGCGCGATTGAAAGCTATCCAGACTCCGAGGTCCTGCAACTTCGCCTGGCGCAGGCGCAGTCTGAGCAGAGGGCACGCACGGCCCTCGCCGAGGCACGCGACCTTCTGAACCGGCAGCAGTTCGAAGCAGGGCGCAGGCGCCTCGCAGAGACCGCGCCTGAAAGCACGTATTACGAAGAAGCGCAGGAATTGATCGCCTTGATCGACCAGGAAGAATTCGCGACCCAGGCCTATGCGGACGCGCAGGACAGCTTCGCCCAGGGCTACTCGGATCAGGCGCTACAGGAAATCGAAAAAGGTCTGGAACGGCATCCCACCCATGCGCCGCTCCTGGCGTTGAAGGCCGATATCGGCATGGTGACTCCGCTCATGGCGCAGATTCGTGAAGGGCGCGGATTGCTGACCTCCAGCGATGTGCCTGCCATTCGGCGCATGATCGAAGCCTGTAACGCCATGATCAATCTCCGCGCCGAATCCGAGGCCGTCGATCGTTTCAGGGCCTCGGCGCGCGAGTTGCAGCGCGACCTGCGGACACGGCTTTCGACCATTTCGGCCGAATCGGTGCAGCGAGGCCAAGCTCTCCGCGGGGAGGGCAACGACCGCGAAGCGCTCATGGCGTTTGCGTTGGCGGTCGAAGCGGACCCCGAGAACCGGGAGGCGCGGGTGGCGGCAGAGTCGATTCGCAGCGAGTTGGTGCCGGTCATCGAGGACCGCCTCCGGCAGGCGCTGGTGAGTCTGGAACTCGGGCAAGACGATCTCGCGCGCGAGGGACTGCGGGAGGTGTTATCCCTGGCCATTCCAGGCGACGGCTTCTACGAGCGCGCCGAGCGCGCCCTCGACCGCCTCCAACGCCGCTGACCCGCAACTTCGTGCAAGAAGACCCCCGCGACCCGCGCAGGATGAGCAGACCCCCGCGACCCGCGCAGGATGAGAAGACCCCCGCGACCCGCGCGGATGACCGCACTCTTGTGCAAGCAGACCCCCGCGAAGAGTCCCGCAACTTCGTTCAAGAAGACCCCCGCGACCTTGTGTCGCGGGTGAATGAGATTCTTCTTCTGCTCGATTTTCGCCCTCCGCTCCCCGCACCCCTCATTCCGCGCCCTCTTCCCCGAAAGCGGAAAACAACAGCCGCCGCCCCGCCCTGCCCCCAGGCCCCGAAAACCGCCAGTCTGGCTATTGCCTCAACACAACGAAACGTGCTAGTTTCTCTGTCGAAGTTCGGTCAACCAGCGAGACGAAACGAAAGGACCTCTGCCTCATGACAAAGCGCCGCCCGCCCCTCCTTGCCCTGTTGCTCCTTCTTTCTTGCGGCTGGATTTCCGCCCACGCCTGGACCGCCGATGAAGTGGATTTCCCCGGGGACTGGATGGGCACGCCATGGAACCTCAACACGCCCACATTCAAGTACACGGGGCCGGACGGCTACAGCGAATGGTTCCGCATGTATGCCATTCCCTCGAGCAACATCACGCCCTTCAACTTCAAGATGGTGACGGGCAACAATTGGAGTCAGGACTACGGCGGAAACTCCTCTTTCGAGAAGAATACCTGGGACATCATGTGGTACCAGCCCTGGGGCGGTGCAGCCAGTCGCATGGTCGGCACCGCCTTTGCCGGAAGACGATACATCTTCACGGTCCGCGATCCCGGCCTGGCCGATTCGTTCATTTCGCTCATGGAGATCTCCAACGATCCCGTGGACATCGTCTCGGTCGCGGGGCCGTCCGGTTCCGGCTTCCCGCCGGGCGGCAACGTCAACTTTAAGATGACGCTCAGCGACGAGCCTTCGCCGGAGGAGAATTTCTATATCCGTTACACCACCGACGACTTCGCGACCTATGGCATCGTCGAATCGACGATCGGCCTGGAGACCAACCTCAACTTCTCGCTCGGCGGCACGGTGCAGACCACGATCAACTGGATCGCGACGGCGACGCTCGGCGGCCTGGCCGGGAACGAAACCTACAGTTGGTATGCCTTCAGCAGCACGGCCTCCAAGACGCACCTTGAAGGAGCAGGCGGCGTTGGCGTGGATGCGCTCACGCTTTCCTGGGACAACAATGTGGGTGAGAATTTCCATTTCAACACGTTCGGCCCCATCATCGTCGGTGCCGCGACAAGCTGGTCGCACGATGTCTCGGGCGGCACCAATCGCCTCCTCTTCAACTTCCCCGCTGGCCAGGGCACCGCGGAAGTCGTGGCCTACGCCGACGACATGGCGCGCGTCCGCTGGCACTGGGACGGTCTCTACGACAAGGACGACATCGGCATCGACCGCGCCCCGGCCGACTTTGAGCCGTTCTCCGTCAACATCTCCACATCCGGCGATAAGGTTGTGATGGAGCTGCCGAAACTCACGGTGGAGGTCCATACCAACGCGCCGTTCCATGTGAACTTCAAGAACGCCAACGGCGACTACCTGCTGCGCGGGCACCGCTTCGAATTCGAGCCGGCCTATGACCCCGTCATCGACAGCACCTACGATAACCTGCGCTACACCCACATCCTGCCCGTTGGCTACAAGGTCAAGGCGATCATGAAATCGCCCGCCGCCGACGGCGAAGCCTTCTTCGGGCTCGGCTCGGAAGCGCGCGACTTGAACCGGCGCGGCCGCGACATTCAGATGTGGAACTCCGACACCTTCTCATGGGAAGAGCACTGGAACCCCATGTACAACTCCTTCCCGTTCTTCTATGGGGTTCGTCCTAACGGCCTGGCCTATGGCCTCTTCTTCAATAACCCGGCGCGCCCCGTCTTTCGTTTCGGCACGCAGAACATCTACGAGCCCGGCGACCCAGGAGGCGGCGTGGTGGGCGACCACTATTCCTTCGAAGCCGCGGATGGGCAGATCGACTTCTTTGTGATCGGCGGCGGCGACAACCACCGCATGCCCGCGATCCTCACCCGCTACTCGGAACTCACCGGACTGCCGATCTTCCTGCCGAAATGGTCGCTCGGCTATCAGCAGTGCCGCTGGTCCTATCACCGCCAGTCCTGGATCGAATGGCTGACCGACCAGTTCCTGCATTACGAGTTCCCGCTCGACGTCCTCTACCTCGACCTCGACTATTTCGATCAGGGCGACCCGAGCGACATCGATTACACGGGCGACAGTCAGCTCTGGCAGTTGATCTTCAACCCCGGCGGAGATGCGGAGGGGCCCTACTGGCCGGATGTGCAGGGCATGATCGACTACACCCGCGAGCGCGGCGTGCAACTGGTTGCGATGGTGGAGCCTTGGATCAACAGCACCGATCCGAAATGGCCCGAGGCCGCCGCGGAACAGCACTTCGTCGAGTTGATCGAGAGCCAGTTCACCTCTACCCAGGCGATCACGCCCATCTTTTTCGGCGATGTTTCCTGGATCGACTTCACCAGTACGCCGGCCCGCGATTGGTGGCGCGGCAAGGTGCTGGATTTCCTGAATCAGTATCCCTTTGAAGGCATCTGGAACGATCTCAACGAACCGGCCGACGCCGAGATGCTTCCGCGCAACGCCCTCTACTGGCTCGACGGCCGCTTCGGGGACGACAACTTCGATTCCCGCCGTTGGCACGTGAACGTCAAGAATACCTACTGCGTCTGGGAATGCTCGCTGACCTACGAAATCATGCGCGAGAAACACCCCGACCGCCGTCCGGTAGTCATCAGTCGTGCCGGCTGGCCGGGTATTCAGAAGTATGCACTGAGCTGGAGCGGCGACAATCGGGCCGACTGGGATTCGAACCGCTACAACATCCGGCTCGGCAACAGCGTCATGATTTCCGGGCAGGTGAACTTTGGCCACGACCTCGGCGGCTTCACCTCCCACACGACCCCCGAGCTGCTGACCCGCTGGACACAGTGGGGCGCCGTGAACCCGCTCATGCGCAATCACTCCATGAAGGTCTTCCCCGAGCGGGAGCCATGGCAAGCGGAATACCAGCCGGACTATTTCAGTTGGATGCGCGACATCACCCGCTGGCGCTACATGCTGATGCCGTACCTCTATACTATGCAGTGGTCCTCCTCGATCGACGGCATTCCCATGAATGCGCCGGTGGTCTTCTATTTCCAGGACGATGCAGAGTCGCACTGGCTGAACGAAAACGAGATCATGGTGGGCCCGAAGGTTCTGGTGGCCCCCGTCTTCAACGAGGGCGAACGCACCCGCCCGGTGCGCCTGCCCAACGAGGGCGAGTGGTATTACTGGCCCACCGGCGAGAAGTTCGACGGTGGCCAGTGGGTGAATGCGCCCGCGCCCATGGCGGTGCTCCCCACCTTCGTGCGCCGCGGCGCCATCATCCCCATGGGGCCGTTCATGCAGAACGTCTATCAGTTCCAGCCCAGCTTCATGAATCTGATGGTCTGGCCGGACGAGCAGAAGACCGAGTTCCTTCTCTACGAAGACGACGGGCTGACCATGGCGTATGAGAGCGGCGTTTATGCCAAGACCCTCTTCACCAGCGAGAAGCATGCGGACCGCTGGGTCTTCGAAATCGGCGCCACGGATGGCACCTACAATGCCTACACGAACGGTGTACGCAGCTTCAACATCCACGCGCACGACATGCCGCTGGTTGAGTCGGTGACATCGAACGGGAGCCCGCTTCCGCGTTACGGCGACAAGACCGTCCTCCTCGATAGCGCCTCGCACGGATGGGCTTTCGACACCATGGACCACACCCTGTACGTGAAGGTGCCGGAAACCGGCGCGGCCAACGAGGTCGTGGCCCATTTCCGGGCCGGCTGGACACCGATTGTGCCCTCCACCTTCCTGAGCAACTACGACCACATGGCCGTGGCCGCCAACTTCAATGGTTGGAACACCGCCGCGCGCAACATGCGCCTGGTCGAGGACTACGTCTGGGCCGGTGTCATCAGTGTCACCAACTACAACGATGCCCGCTTCAAGTTTGCCGCCAACGACCTGTGGAACGACAGTTGGGGTGACGGTGGCCAGCTCGATACCGTGGTGCCCTTCTTCGAGACCGGCAGCGCAGGCGGCCCCGATATTGTGGTGGATGGCACCATGAACGGTCTCTATACCTTCCGCTTCAACGAGGTCACCCTCGAATACAGCCTGCAGTTTGCGGCAGACGCCGACAGCGACGGCGACGGCATGAGCGATGCCTGGGAAGTGGCCCACGGCCTGAACCCGCTGGAGGCGCAGGATGCGGACCTCGACCTGAACTTCGATGGGCTCAGCAACCTCAAGAACTTCCAGCTTGGCACCGACCCGCTGCTGGTCGATACGGACGGCGACGGCTTCAGCGACCTGGAAGAGTATATTGCCGGCACCGATCCACTCGACCCCGACTCGTTCTTCGTCTGGTCGGGCATCGGCGGCGGACCGGCCATCGAACTGCGTTGGCCCGGCGTGGCTGGCCGCATCTATACCATCCGCTATCGGCCCACATGGGACGCGAGCGAGCCGATGGTCACACTGACAAATCTGCCAGGCACGGCCGGGCCGATGAGTGTGTTTGACGAGAGCCCACCGGATCAGGTCCGCTTCTATCAGTTGGAAGTGGAAGCGCCCTGATCGCGAGCCGATTCGTGAAATCGATGCGACTGCCCGCTGGATGGAGGTCCGGCGGGCAGTCCCCTTTTCGGGCTACCGCGCGCCGGTTCGGTAAGCAGGGCTCGCTGCTGCTTGCCGCTTCGCTGGTGCTCGTCGCTGCCGGTTGCTCACGGCGTGCCACGCTGCGCCCGCTGCCCGCGGATGCCACCCTGCTCGCGTTTGGCGATAGCCTCACATATGGTACGGGCGCTGCGACCGGCGAAGCCTATCCCGCCGTGCTCTCGAATCAGCTCGGGCTGGAGGTCGTCAATGCCGGTGTGCCCGGCGAACGCATTGCCGATGGGCTGCGCCGCCTCCCCTCTGTCCTTGATCGGGTACAGCCGCGGCTCGTCATTCTCTGTCACGGCGGCAACGATCTGATCGCCCGCGCGGACCGCGCCGCAATCGAAGAGCCGCTGCGCGATATGTTGCGGCTCCTGCGCGAGCGGGATATCGACGTCTTTCTCGTCGCTCCGCCTCGCCCCGGTCTGCGCCTCCGCGCCCCTCCGCTTTATCGCGACGTGGCTCGGGAATTCGGCGTTCCGATCGACGAGAAGACGCTCTCCCGCGTGCTCGGATCGCGCGCGCTGAAATCCGACACCGTGCACCCCAACGCCGAGGGATACCGACAGATCGCCGAAGCCATCGCGGATGGAATCCGCAGCGCCCAGCGCTAAACCGAACCCTGTTTGAGAGAAGAGCGCTTGAGATCGGCCTTCCGGCTCGGGAAGCCGAGCCGCTCCGGTCGTGTACGCACTAGATTTATGGATGGGAGCGGACGCGCCCTGGCCCGCCATAGCGCGAGAAGCGCGTCGGCGGCTTCCGCGTCCGGCCGAACGGCTGTCCTTTCTCTCAGCCCAGAAAAATCAGAAGAAGCGGCGTCGCAGACGCCGCTTCTTCT
>SLOV01000274.1 GCA_007132345.1 Kiritimatiellia bacterium | reverse complement strand
TTGAGCGCATCAAAAGCAGGGTTCTTGCTCAGACCGGTCAGGCGGGCGGAGTTGTCGATCTCCACCCAGTTGCTGCCGTTGAAGTGTCGCAGATAGATGTGGCTCGGTGCGTCCGGCACGAACGAATCCTGCCGCCATGCCACCCACATATTCGTACCCCGCACCGCCACAACGGGCGTATGCGAAGGATCGGGCGTCTGGCTGACGCCGGTGCGCGAAAGAGAGTCCGCCACGCCGTGCCACTGGCTCTGCAACTCGCGCCAACGATTGGTTGCGGGCACGTCGCCCTCCAGGTTGCCGTGCCATCGCTTCAGGAAAATCTGCCGGTTGCCGCCTGCGTCAAATCCGCTGAACGCCACGACCGGTTTGTCGTCATCGTCGAGCACCATGTGCGGCCGCTCGCCCTCGACGCGACCCTGTACGCCTTCGCCCCTGGCAATGACGACGGCAAAGTCCTGCGGTCCCAGCGGCACGTTCCAGCCATAGACCTCGATCGTGTAGGTGCCGGGCACGGGGTCGGGAATCGAAACCAGTTCCACGTTGTTGTGCTCGTCCAGCAACAGGACATCCAGCGGATCGAGATACTCGGAGTGTACGCCGTCGGCGCCCCACCGGTTACCGCCATAGCCCGTGGTGCCGTCAGGCCGGCGCACCAGCAGGTCGATGTCATTAACGAGCTGCACGCCGTTGCCCGGGATGCCCGGTGGGTCCGTCCATGCCAGCGTCACCTTGAGACCGCCGTCGTTGGGTCCGATCGTGATGGGATAGGACCAGGTCTGCCCGGTACCGACCGGTGTCGTCTGGTCCTGGTCGAGCAGAATGATTTCATCGCTGGGCTGCGTCATCGGCCCGTCGATGGAGCGGGGCACGTCCACCCGGCCAAAGCCTTCGTAGACGATGGTCGGCGGTGCGCGGAACGAGGGGAATCGGTACGCGAAGGTGTTCAGGCGCTGTGCTCCGTTGACCATCATCGCTTTCATGAGCGCCGGGCTCGGGTTCCGCCCCATCTCCTGCGTCAGCTTCTGGTAGATGAGCGCCGCCGCGCCTGCCGCCGCGGGCGAGGCCATGGAGGTGCCACTGAGAAAGGCGTAATTCGTGCCGGTGTCGACGTTACCGGCGCGGAGGTCGAATTCGAAATTGAACGGATCGGAGAAGTTGTCGTAATCGCGGTCGCGACTCTGCGCGGAGATGGTGTAGACGCCCGGCGCCACGATCTCCGGTTTGATGCGCGGATCGGCCGGCTCCACCGGACCGCGCGAACTGAAGCTGGCGACCTGCCAGTCGCTGTCGGTCTCTTCCAGCGATCCAAAGTTAATCAGATTGTTGGCGTGGCGGATCTGCTCGATGGCCCCGACCGTGATGACGTTCTTGGCATTGGCCGGCTCGCCGATCGTGCCGGCATTGCCGCCGAACCCGTCGCGATCGCCACCGCCGCTGTTGCCGGCGGCGAAGAAAAGCGTCAAGGGCTGTTGGCCCGGCGTGGTGGGATCGGCGTCACGGACCAGTGCGTCGAAAGCGGCACTGGCCATCCCGTAGGTGAAGTTCTGGTTCCCCCAACTGTTATTCGAAATCCGCGCGCCCTGATTGTAGGCGATGGCGGTCTGTTCCGCGTACGGAATGGTGATGAAGTCCTCCAGCACCACCAGGCGGGCGCCGGGCGCCATGCCCCGGAACCTTCCGCTCTGATAAGGCGCCGGACCTGAGCCCGGCACGGCATTGGCGGTTTCGGAGAGTGCGCCATTGCCCAGCACGGTGCCGGCGACATGCGTGCCGTGGCCGTCGAAATCGCCCACAATGCCGTCGGCATACGGGCTGCCAGGGCGGGCCTCGTAGAAGACAACGCGGGTATTCATACCCATCGCCGTCGGCAAGGCGGGGTTAATCGCGAAACCGCGGTGCCTGTCATCCAACCCCGTATCCACTACCGCCACAATCACGCCGCCACCGTCCAGCGTGGGGTGCAGGCGTTTAAACTCGGTCGCGCGAATGGTGTCGGCCGTGAGGTCGTTGAGGGCGCGCATCGGGTGCCGCACTTCCACCCACTGCACGGCGTCTTCTTTCACCAGGCGCTCGATCGTGGCCAGGTCGCCCCGCACGGTGAAGGCGTCGCGCCCATCGATCTGGCTGCGCTCCACGACTTCCACGCCGTGGCGCTCCAACGCCTGGGAGACATCCGCGTCGAGGAAAGCCAATAGGTTGAAGAGTCCCTCTTCCACCGGGCTCCCCGCCTCGACCGGTTCGCCGCGGCCCAGATGCGCCGTCAGTTCCGGGCTGAGCTTGAACCACGGGTGAAAAGGCTCGACGTGAATCACATCGGGAAGCTGCCGGACCTGCGCCAGCGCCTCGGCATCGGCCCGAACCGCAAAGGCGAAACGCGGCACGTAATGGGTGATCTCCGCCCCGGCACCGGTGATGTTGGCGCGGTCCTGGTCACCGACCGGGCGGTCAAACTGCACCACATGCACCTCCGTCTCCGGTGCGGCCCGGAAGGCGGATGGAATCGGTAACGACCGGCCCTCTTCGAGCAGCGCCTGCGTATCCAGAATCGCGTTCTGAAACACCAGCGAAGGCCCACTGTCGCGGCGTGTCAACTGGTCGAGAGATCGATCCGAATTGCTGAGGATGCCCAGCTCCTCCGGGCGTGGCCTCGGCGCAGGCGCCTCTCGCGCGGGCGGTTCGTCTTCGACGATGGCGGGCCGCGCCTCCTGCTCGGAGGTCAGCGCCCCGCCGGCCAGCCGGACGGTATCGTCTTCCCGCTCGTAGACCAGCGCATAACTGCTGACCAGCCGGGTCAACAGCGTGTCCAGGTCCACGTCCTGCATATCCGCTGTCACCCTCTCTTCGCGCAGGAGCGGATCGATGATGAACGGCAGTCCGGTCTGTTTCTGGATGGCGTCCAGAATCTCGTACAAGCTCGCTTCACTCGCCAGCAGCGAGTAACGCCCTTCCTGCTCATCCAGGGTGAAATTCTGCTGCGGCGCCGAGGCGCCGGTTCGCGAAAGCGCCAGTGCACACAGAAGAAGGGCGAGGCCAGCACCCCATAGTTGATTTCGGCCTCGATGCATGGATTGCCAATTCATTTCGATCCTCTACTCGTTAAGGAAAAATCCCAGCCCTGACTCGTTCGCCCGCGACCTAAGTCTCCGCTCACTCTCGCTCCGATTGCTCTTCCGCTTCCGCGGCCTCTCGCGCCGCCTCCATCAGCTCTCGCTCCTGAATGGCCAGTTGCTGAAGCTCCTCGATGACCTCGCGGCGCTCTGCCTCCAGCGCCTGAATTTCTTCGATGGCTTCCAGGCGCACCTTCAAGCTGCGGCGCAGGGCCTCGACTTCGCGCTGATGCTCTACCATCTTCGCCCGCAAGCCCGAAGCGATCGGGTCCTCCCGCTCCAGCTCGGCCTGGCGTGTCACAAGTTCCTGATTGCGCTGCGCCAATGCCTGGCGCCGCTCGGAGAGCGAGGCGCGAACCTCCTGCAGACGCGCATCCAGCGTGGGTGCCACTTCTTCTTCCATCGCGCCTTCGGTCTCGGCGGCCAGACAGGCAGGCGATACGAACCAGAACGAAAGAGAAAGTAACGCGACGAGAAATCCTGCTGGGGCGCCAAGGTGCGGGGAAAAGAACTGAGAAGCGACAAGGCGCAAAGATCGTTTATGCATCATTCCATTATCTCGGATCGGCGGCCAGACCACACAAGAGGCGGAGTTCCCGATTCCGTAGCGGCCCGTTCCGGTGACCCTCCCCGAACAGACTTCCGCGGGCGGAAACGACAAAACATAAAGCCCCTAAGATTGCTGGCGATTTACGCTGACAGTTTTTGGGGCAGAGGTCAAATGATATTGACCCGTAATCTTCACATGGGAATTCTCGCCTTCATGCGCACTTCACCCCCCCCATCCGCCCCTGCCGTCCTGCTGGTCGGGGGGCTGGGCACCCGGCTGCGACACCTGACCGCCGACCGGCCGAAGGCACTCGTGAATGTGGCGGGGCGCCCTTTTATCGAGTGGCAGATCCTCGCCTTGCAGGAGGCGGGCGTCGACCGGATCCATCTCGCCGCCGGGTACCTGGCCGAACAGCTTGAAGAATGGGCCGCAAGGTTCCGCCGGGAGGGGCAAGCGGAGATCTCCGTCGAGGCCGAACCCGAACCGCTCGGTACCGGGGGCGGCCTCCAGTTTGCCGCAAAGGACCTGGTCGGCGAGCGTCTGCTGGTCGTGAACGGGGACACGCTGTTGCCAAGGCTCGATCTTCGCGGGTTTCTGAGACAGGGGCGGCCAGGCGGTGCAACGGCCCGGATGGTGGTGGTCGAATCCGCCGATGCGGCGCGATTCGGAACCGTGCGTCTGCGGGAGGATGGAAGCGTAGCGGCGTTTATCGAGAAGGGCAGAGACGGGCCCGGCTGGATCAATGGCGGTTTCTATCTACTCGATCGCTCGGCCCTGATGGCCGTGAAGCGCCCGGCACCGTGGTCGCTGGAGACCGACTGGTTTCCCGAGTTGGCGGCGGCGGGGCAACTGATCGGCGTGCCTGCGGCATCTCCTCTTCTCGACATGGGCACACCGGAGGGCTTTGCCGAGATGGAGCGGTTCTTGAAGGGGAGGTAGCCTTTCCGGCTCCGGAAGCGGAGCCGCTCCAGCCAGGGCGACCCCCGCGACATGACCGGCTCGGGAAGCGGAGCCGCTCCAGTGAAGACGACCCCCGCGACATGACCGG
>SLOV01000323.1 GCA_007132345.1 Kiritimatiellia bacterium | reverse complement strand
ATCCGCGCAACCCCCTCGATTTCTTGCGGAGCGGACGCGCTTCCGCGTCCGGCCTCCCGCGACCCTGGTCCAGCCCTCCGGCTCGGAAAGCCGAGCCGCTCCATCTGCGCAACCCTCTCGATTTCTTGCGGAGCGGACGCGCTTCCGCGTCCGGCACCGCATCACTCTGGTCCAGCCCTCCGGCTCGGAAAGCCGAGCCGCTCCATCCGCGCAACCCCCTCGATTTCTTGCGGAGCGGACGCGCTTCCGCGTCCGGCCTCCCGCGACCCTGGTCCAGCCCTCCGGCTCGGAAGGCCGAGCCGCTCCATCCGCGCAACCCTCTCGATTTCTTGCGGAGCGGACGCGCTTCCGCGTCCGGCATCGCATCACCCTGGTCCAGCCCTCCGGCTCGGGAACCGCCAACGAACGGTGGGCGGTCAAGCGCCGCGCCGCTCCCCGGCCGGAACACCCGCCATTCGGCCCCGAAGGAGTTCCCGGACCATGACCTTTCCCGACACTTTCATCTGGGGCGCCGCCGCCGCCAGCTACCAAATCGAAGGCTGTACCCAGGGCGTCGACGATTGCGCCGATTCCGTCTGGGACCTCTGCTGTCGCAAGCCCGGATTCGTGAAATATGGCGACACCGGCTTCACCGCCTGCGACCACTACCACCGCTATGAAGAGGACGTGGCCCTCATGCGGCAAATCGGCCTCAACGCCTACCGCCTCTCCGTCATGTGGCCGCGCGTGCTCCCCGAAGGCATCGGCAAGGTCAACGCCAAAGGCCTCGATTTCTACGACCGCCTCATCGACGCGCTCTGCGGTGCGGGTATCACGCCGTGGGTCACGCTCTTCCACTGGGATTACCCCGCCGCTCTCTTCCAGCGTGGCGGCTGGCAGCACGAAGAGAGCCCCCTCTGGTTCGAAGAATATGTGAAGGTCGTCGTCGACTGCCTCTCCGACCGTGTCAGCAACTGGTTCACACTCAACGAGCCAGGCTGCTTCATCGGCCTCGGCCACCAGGCCGGTAACCATGCGCCTGGCCTGAAACTCACCGGCCGCGATCTGACCCAGGCCTGGCACAACGCCATGCTCGCACACGGCCGCGCCGTCCGGCTGATCCGTCGCGACTCGAAACTCCCCAATCCGCGCGTCGGCCATGCGCCCTGTTTTCACACCACCATTCCCGCCAGCGAATCCCCCGCCGACATCGAGGCCGCGCGTCGCGCCATGTTCGAGATGCACCATCGCCACATGTTCTACGCCACCTGGAACCTCGACCCACTCCTGCGCGGCGCCTATCCTGCCGACGCCGAGACCGTCTGGGGCGAGGACATGCCCGTCATTCGCGACGGCGACATGGAACTGATCGCGCAAGAGCTCGATTTCATCGGGCTGAACCTATATCGCTCAAACATCGTCCGCGCCGGCGAAAATGGCGAACTCGAAACCCTGGAATATCCCGGCACGCATCCCCGCACCTTCATGACCTGGCCCGTCACGCCCGATGGCCTCCGCTGGGGCACCCGCTTCCTCCACGAGGCCTATGGCAAACCCATCCTGGTTTCCGAAAATGGCCTGGCCCTCAACGACTGGGTCGCGCTCGACGGCAAGGTCCACGATCCGCAGCGCATCGATTTCATCACCCGCTACCTCCGCGGCCTGAAGCAGAGCATCGACGAAGGCGTTCCCGTGCTCGGCTATTTCCATTGGTCCATCATGGACAACTTCGAGTGGGCCGAAGGCTATGCCCCCCGTTTCGGCCTCATTCACATCGACTACCCCACCCAGCGCCGCACCCTCAAAGACTCCGCCTACTGGTACCGCGACCTCATCCGCAGCAATGGCCGGGTGCTTGGCGAGCTGCAGACGTAAAGCTCTTCGACCTTCTCTACCGTACTCATGGTGGGCTGACTCCGCTTCGCTCGTCATCGCCGACTGCATAGCCAAAAATCCGAAGCTTCTTCGCCAGCAACGCTCCGAGCCGCTGCAAATCGCCCGGATAGACGGAGATCAGCCGCTTGCCCTCCTGTTGATAGAGCATCTGCTTCTTGTACATGCTCATCTTGTATTGCGGAGTGTCCATGCCCCAGTACTCGATATAAACGTCCAGCTCGGGCAGATAGAAATCGGGCCGGATCTGAAACTCGCCGATGATCCGATATTTCGCGTCATACCGATAGGTCAGGCCGTTGGCCGTCAGCCACTCCGCAATACGGCGCTCGCCTTCAGACTGCACGACGGTTCCATCGCGCGCCTCGATGGTCTTGTTGAGTTCCACTTGCGTCTCGAAATTGCGCCGCTCCAGAAAGACCTCGTCGAAACACCGGTCGCAGAACACGCGCTGAAATGCCTGGTTGGAGCGGGCAAACTCTTCCGCTGTAACTTTCGTCGAGCACCTCTGGCATCGCTGCACAGCCGCGGCCGCCTCCACGCGAATGGCCTCTTCGATAAACTCCACAGCGACGGCAGCGTCTCGCCGGATATACTCCTTCTCGCCAGGGTTCGCCGCCATATCGCGCAGATCAGCCAGGCACGCCTTCGCAACCGCGCCATAGGCCTTGAGCGCCTTGATCGCATACTGCCGGGTTTGCGCGTGCGGATCGCTGTGCGCCACCGGCGCCAGCGCGGCCACGGCGGCCGCCTGATCCACACCCAGCCAAGCCAGCTTCCCCATCGCCGAAGCGGCCAGCCGTCGGGCATTCGCCGAAGAAGACTTCAGCAGTTCACAAAGCTCGCCAAATGCCTCTGTGCTTCCCTCGCGCCCAATCGCCACGGCGCGCTCCGAAAGCCGCTTCTCCAACTGTCTGTCCATCGGGTTCTTCATCTTCCCTCATGGCGTTGACGCGCGAAGCAAAGTCAGCCCTCTCCACTTCAACACTCGCTCCCTCCCGGCACAAGCCCGAAACCAACGCCCCGAAGCCGGCCCATGCTGGCAGCGCCCTCAGCCCACCACCTCAATCTCCGCCCAGTCCCCGTCCACCGAATCAAGCAGCTCGCGCAGTGCCGGGCTTCGATAGCGCACAGACTCGTCCTGCCAGCGCCGCTTCACACTCCGATGCACGAACGGCTGCACCTCGCGCGCTCTCGACCGGCGCAGAATCCGGTAGAAGCCCTTATATTCGTTGTGCAGACGCGCGCGGTGATTCGGGTTCAACGCCTTGGTGAAATGCGGTTCAAACTCAAGACCCAGAACGTTGGCCTCTCCAACCATCCATTGCCCGGCGAAGTCGCCCAGCGCCCGATCCTTGTATCCGCCGCCAATGTCTGTGTGCGCCCCCGCAAACCAGACCTGTTTCAGGTCCAGGCCCTCTTTCTCGTTCCACAAGGTCGGCTCAAAATCCTCGCGCACTTCGTCGATCGCCACCGCGTGGCACGCGTGCCGGATGATGCTGCTCGGCTCGGTGTCGTGGAAGAGAAAGCGGCCGGTGCCGAGCGTGCCCAGAAACGGCGCGGGAATGCCCAACGCACCGACCGTGTCCCAGACGCCGATGAATTCGATTTCCGTCCGGTCCGCCACGGCGAAGTCCTTGCGGAACTTTGTCGCCTTCGCCGCCCACGGCGCGGAGTTGGCCGAACGCTGCCGATAAAGCGAGTACGCCGCCGGAATCTTGGCGGCGTGCGGACGGCGCATCAGGCCGCAGTTCCGAATGAAGCCAGCCAGCGAACGAACGGTGTAGGCGCCGCGACTGAAGCCGAAAAGGAAGATCTGGTCGCCCGGATCGTAGTTGTGAACGAGGAACCGGTAGCCATCCATGATGTTCTTGTCGATGCCCGCTCCGGTGGCCCCGCCCCGAATAGCGTCGCCTTCCGTGCCGATGCCCCAGTCGTAATAGACGACCTGCTTCCGGCCTTGCGCGTCTTCCGGTGCAATGCCCCGCGCCAGCCGCATGACGTGGGTCGGGTTCGCCGTCTCCGGCGATTGCCACGTGCCATCCGAACAGATCACGATTCGCTTCATGCACAATCGCCCCTTTTCTCCGGCTTCACGATTGCGTCATCGTGGACCGTCCTCGGGCGCCTGGGCGAACTCTGCATCGTCGTCGGGCGGGAGACGGAACATGCCCGCCTGCCAGTCGCCTTTTCGCCATGCGGCCTTGGCTTCCTCGATCCGCTCTTTCGAGGATGCCACGAAGTTCCACCAGATGTAGCGGGGTCCGTTAAGTGTGGCCCCGCCCAGCATCATGAGGCGCGCCCCGTTGGGGCCACCCTTAACGGCTAACTTGTCGCCGGGCCGGAACACGAGCATGCGACCGGCCTCGTATTCCACCCCAGCCACCCCGATGGAGCCTTCCAGCACGTAGATGCCCCGGTCTTCGTGGTCGTCCGGCAATGGGATCACCGCGCCGGGCAGAAGCGAAACGTCGAGATAGAACATCTCGGAAGAGGTGCGAACGGGGGAGCGTTGCCCATATGCGGTGCCGAGAATGAGGCGGACCTTCTTGCCTTCCGCCTCCATGAAAGGAAGCGCCTCGCGGCCCTGATGCTCGAAGGCGGGAGGCTCGTCCTCGAGATCTTCCGGCAGGGCGACCCACGTCTGGATGCCGTAAAGGCTGTGCGGATGGGCGCGCGTTTCGGGGCTGGTCCGCTCGGAATGCGTGATGCCGCGGCCGGCGGTCATCCAGTTCACCTCGCCAGGGTAAATGATCTGATTGGAGCCGAGTGAGTCGCGGTGATGAAATTCGCCTTTGAAAAGATAGGTGACGGTGGAGAGGCCGATATGGGGGTGGGGCCGGATATCGATGCCCTGCTGCGTGAGGAACTCGGCGGGGCCGACCTGGTCGAAGAAGATGAACGGCCCGACCATCTGGCGTTTGGGGGCGGGCAGGGCGCGCCGCACCTCGAAGCCGCCGAGGTCGCGGGAGCGCGGAACGATGAGCGTTTCGATTGCGTCGATATCCGCCTTGTCGGGGCAGATCGGTTCCATGGCGGGGTTCCAACTCATTTCATGCCTCCTTCGGGGTCGTGGGGGATAAGACCAACACCAGTTTACCGACCGTCTGGCCGGACTCAAGATCGCGATGGGCGCGGGCGGGCTCTTCGAAGGGATATGCCGTGACGGCAGGCAGGCGGAGCAGGCCGCTCTCGAATTTCGTCAGCAGGTCGATCATGCCGGTTTGCAGCAGGTCCTGCCGGTCGAAGAGATAGCTGAGGTTGAAGCCCATGATGCTGCGGTTCTCGCCGGTCATGCGGAACGGATCGAAGCGGGGCGTGCGCAGGTAATCGAGTGCCAGGCGCAGCCGCGAAGGTACGCCGCCGCGCCGGGGGAGCATGGAGTGAAAGCCGTAGACGACGAGTTTGCCGGTGGGGGCGAGGTGCCGATAGCTCTGGCGCAGGGTGGCCGGGCCGTTGGCGTCGAAGACGGCGGCATAGCCTTCGGGCGCGGCCCGCTCCGCTTCGGGCCAGAGCGCGGTGCTCGATTTGTCGATGACCCATTCGGCGCCGAGTGCGCGGGCCGCCTCGACCTTGTGCGGGGCACCGACGACGCCGACCGTGCGGCAACCCGCGGCACGGGCCAGTTGGAGGAGCGCGGAACCGACGCCGCCCGCGGCGGAGTGGATCAGGACGATGTCGCCAGGATGCGGGTGCGCCAGTTCAAAGAGTGCATACCAGGCGGTGAGGAAGACCGCGGGGAAACTGGCCGCCTGGATGGGCGTCATACCGGCAGGTCGCCGATAGACCTGGCTGCGCGGGACGCGCACCTGTTCGGCGTAGCCGCGAAAGCGGGTGACGGCCATCACTTCATCGCCTGGCGCCAGGTCGTCAACCCCATCGCCCAGCGCCTCGACCGTCCCCGCCACCTCGAAGCCGGGCGTCATGGGATACCCCTCATACTTCTTTGCGGAGGCATAGAGCCCCATACGGGTCACGCAGTCGGCGTAATTGACGCCCGCCGCCTGCACGCGCACGAGCACTTCGCCGGGGCCCGGAACCAGATCGGCCCCTTCTTCGATGCGCAGCACCTCATGGCCGCCGGGGTGTGGGATGACAATACGTTTCATGGCCGTGCGTGGAGAAAAGGTGTCGGGCGGCTCACTGGCGCAAAGCCTAGCAGAAGGTTCTGAAAGAACCAAACCGCCAAGTCAGAATTGCCGGTTAACCCCCTGTGATTCTTGAAGAAGGGGCCTTGCCAGGCTTCTGCGGCTCACCGGGACGGTTCGCCCCACCCTCTTTCGCCTGAGAGGAGGTGGGGCGAAGCGTCCCCGCTGAGCCGCCTGCGCCCATGGTCAACATTCGCGCTCCCCCGTCAGGGTCTCGAGCTTTGCTGTACTTCGCCCCGGGAGTGTGTCTAGACTTCGCTTGTGAAGGAGCGGTCATAGCGCCGCCACAGGTCCTTGAGCGTGCTGTGGCGTGGCTTGTTATTGGGCTTAGCGGAATGAAGGAGCAATTCGTATGAAGGGATCGGGTGGAACCGCTGGTGGAACGGAACAGTTTATCATCGGCGCCTGCATGGCCGGGGCGGCGGTCTATTTCTTTTTCGACTCGGTCCGGATGCTCACCGGCGGCGCGGGCCTGGTTTCGGGCATGCTCGGCGGGGGCCGCGGGACGGGGTTCTGGGCGACCAGCTCGATGGGCATCGTTTTCGTGCCTTTCGGCATCGGGGTCTTTTCCCTCTTCGTCGATGCATCGCGCAAGTGGGCCTGGTGGCTGACCTGGATTGGGCTGGCGATTCTCGCGATCGAAATGCTGAGCCGTATCCAGTTCTTCATGAACATGAAGACCTCGCATTTCATTCTGATGCTGGTTCTCTTCCTTTTCGGCTGTGCCCTGATGTTCAGTTCCTACCGAGACCGAAATCAGAAACCACCGGCTCAACGCGATGCGGTACCGTAAGAGCAGTTTGGGGGGCTGGGCTGGCCGTCTGGCCGGGCGCATGTCTGTGCTGGCGGCGGCCGCATCGGTTGCAGTGCTCTCCGCATCGGCGGAGACCGGCGGCGCCTCGACAGAAGAGGGCTTTCGCAACAACATGTTTCTGATCAGCTCGTTGCAGGCGATTCTGCTGATTCTGCTGCTGCTCTGGTATCTGATTCTCTCCCGCCGCCGGGAACTCGACGCCACGGTTCGCCTGCCGTTCCGGACCTTCTGCGAGGCG
This sequence comes from Kiritimatiellia bacterium, assembly GCA_007132345.1. Taxonomy (GTDB): domain Bacteria; phylum Verrucomicrobiota; class Kiritimatiellia; order SLOV01; family SLOV01; genus SLOV01. The sequence goes on along the minus strand of SLOV01000323.1, from coordinate 9,654 downwards.
CACGATGGGGTCCTGGCCCGCCACGAGGCGCTCACGCGGCGCCACCGCGAGTTGGCAGGAAGCGGACCGGACCCGCAACCCATCTCGGGGAAGACGCTCCAGTGTATGCAGTCGGTGGATGCACTGCTCGCGGGGGTCTCCAGCACTTGGCTGGAGGTCATGGAGGTGCGCGGCGAGATCGAGACGCAACTGCGCTCGCATGGCATCATGAGCACGGAGGCGATTGCGCGCATGCGCTCGCAACTGGGGGCGCAGACATCGCTCGAGCAGGCGAACCGCGATCTGAGCGCGTGCGACGAAACATTGAGTCGCCTGGAACACGGGGCCGAGGAAGCGGCCTCGCTGGTGGAGTCGGTCGGGGCGCTGCGCGATACGGTGACGCGAAACCTGGCTTCGATTTCGGCGGCGGGCCTTTCCACCGCGGCCTATGCGCAGGCGGCGGCGGACCTCGATACGGCGCTGGATCGAGCGAAGCACGATCTGGTTGGCGATCCGCTGGGCGCTGAGGAGCGGCTGCAAGAGATTCAGAACCGCGCGGCGCACCTGGCCGATTGGACGGCGAAGGCACTCTATCATCAACGCGGTCTGGATGAAGCCTGGTCGTTGATGCACGGGGTCGCTAACGAAACGATTGCGCACCGGCGGGGCGGCTGCCTTCTTTCGGAGGACGGGGCCAATCCCGATCCGCTTCTGCGGCAGGCCCGCGCGGAACACGAGGCGGCCCGGCTCGCCCTGGGGCGCGGCGAAACGGACTATGCGGAGCGCTATCTGGAGCAGTGCTTTTCGTGGTGCGAGCAGGCGCGGCAGGGCATGGCCCGGCACGTTGCGGCGCGGACTTTTTGCGAAGAGACGGCCCCCCTCCTGCATCGCCGGGCGGAACGCTATGTGGCCGACATGCAGGCAGCCGAGGCACGGCGCCAGCAACTGGAGGCCAGCTTCGCCGCGGAAAGCTGGGCCGACGTCGCCGAGGCGCTCGAAGGTGCGCGCGGCGTCTTCGAGGCGTGCCGACCGCTCATGGTAGGCGTGGAGGAGGCCGTGGCCGCTGATCGGCAACACTACTTTCATGCAGAAGACCTGCTGGTTCATGTAGAGCAGCAACTGGCCCTGGGCGAAACTCTGCTCGACGCCCTGGCGGCGCGCGACGCGCACCTGCACAAGACGCGCGACACCGTTCTACGTGGCGCCGAGGAAGTAGAGCAGGCCCGCGAACGCGTCGCCAACGCCATCCGCGAGGCACCGCATGCGCTGAGCGAGTGTACGCTGAACCTCTTCCGCGAGCAGGAAAAGGAATGGGCCACCACGCGGGCCGCCCTTTCGGAGCCGCGTCCCAACTGGCCGCAACTGGAGAGGCAGAGCCGCGCCGCGTTGGCGGTATTTCGCGGCCTGTTGCAACAGGTCGTTGACGAGGCGCGCGCCCATGACGAAGGGCTCCTGCTGCTGAAGCGCCTCCGCGAGACGGACGCCGAGGTGGGCGCCCGTCTGCAACAGCACCACGAGCAGCATGACCGTGCACAGAAACTCCACGAAGAGACCCGGCAGGCGCTGGGCCAGATCGAGAAGGAAGTGGCGGCGCCTCGGATCGATTGGCTCGATGCCGTCTCGCGGCTTACGGATCTGCACGACCGGTTTCAACGCGCGGCGCGCTGGGCGTTCGACGACGAGAGCCTTACGCGTCAGGCCGTGCGCGAGATCCGCGAAGCGGAGGAGGACGTGCATGCCGCGCAGGGCTATTACCGGCTCGGCGTCTCCGCGGACTCCTCTGCGGCAGAAGCGCACTTGCGGCAGGCACGGCATGCCATGGTGTCACGTAACGCAGGGGACGCGTTGGAACATGCTGCCGCGGCCAGCGACGATGCCCGCAGGGCGTTGCAGGCCGCACTGCGCGCCGCACGCCAACAGCAGGCGCTCACGCAGCGCGGCATTGTTCGGTTCGACTTCGAGGCCGCCGATGACCTCTCGCGCGAGCGCGCGGAATCCGAAGAAGTTTCTTTCGAGCCGATCGCCTCGCGCCCGATCGAAGAGCGCCCTACCTTTCCGTCGCGGACCTGGACCTCGGCTTCGTCAACCGCCAGAACGGAGTGGATTGCCTCAACGCGTTCCGCTCCGTCATCGGAGTAGGGCGCTCTTGCCGCAATCAGCTTAAGAGCGCGTCGGTCTTTGCCGCGGCGATCAGGTCGTTTCGGTGCAATCCCCGGATCTTATGCGTCCACCACAAGACGGTCACCTTGCCCCACTCGGTGAGGATGGCTGGGTGATGGTCTTCGGCCTCGGCAAGTTCTCCGACCCGCTGGGTAAAGGCGAGGGCCTCGGCGAAGTTCGGGAAGGTGAAGACCCGCTTCAACTGGGGCACGCCATCGTCCTCGATGACCTGCCATTCGGGGTGGTCCTGCAGGAACGCGGTACGCTCCTCTTCCGTTGCGGGTGGCGCGCCAGCCTGGCAGGCCTCGCACTTCATTTGGGTAAGCTCGTCCATGCTCGTCTCCTTTCGTCATTGAATTTTCACTGCGGGCTACTCTGCCACAGCTATCCGCTTCTGCAACCCCACACGCCCAGGAACCAATCCGGCTGCCTCCGTTTTTGTATGCTGATGGCCCGTTGTGCCCCAAAATCGTATGGCGCAAGGGGCGAATTGTCGATTGCGTTGGTTTTCTGTGTTCCCGAAGCTGTTGGCGCGCAGGGAGTTGCGAAATGGCTGCGATATTCCCGACCTGGTTCGGCACGAATCAGGCTTACAAGATGGATTATGGTCGACAACACCTGAATGGCGCATGAAGGAGTGCAGTCAAGATGCCAAGCTATCAAACGGATTTGCTCACAGTATTTCTCTCCTATCCGACCGGCCGTGAAGCGTCCGATTCGGACTGCGATCTGAGCCGCGAGGAAGAAGCGGTTTGCGAGGAGGAGCTGATGGTTTTCTTTTCCTTAAACTGAAGGCCGGCGAAAGAGCCTGAAACCGTGGTTTCGGAATAGCGCTTTCTGCGCGAGTTTGCCATACTCGTCTTGGTGAGAGCGGATGTCGTTGATCCGTATCTGGAAACGGGAGACGATGTGGAGGTGCGCTATGGCCTGTTCGACGGTTCGGGATTTGTTCGACAGAATTCGAAGACTTCACCAGGAGGTCGCCGATTTTGCCCAACGCATGGGTGGACAGGTGGCCGGGGAGCGGGTGCATCTGGTCCTGGCCTACCTCGCCAAGCATGAGCAGCACATGGCCGCGGCCATTGCCGACTATGAGCACGGCGCGGCACAACGGCTGCTCGATACCTCCTTCGCGAACCTGACCACCATGGATGTGGACCGGATCTGCGCGGAGTTATCGCTGAGCCCGGAGACGACATCGGACGATATCATTCGTCTCGCGGTGAGCGTCGATAACGGCCTCTCGGAGCTCTACCGTGAAGCTATGGAGAAAGCGCCTTCGGAGGATGTGCGTCAGCTCTTCCAGACCTTGCACGCGAACAATGAGCGCGAGACGCGCCGCATGGTTCGGGACATGGTCGAAGTCGTCGATTTCTGATTTCTACTCGGCATGCCCCGCCACGGAGTAGCGGCTCGGCTTGGGCCGCTTCCCCATGGGTTCAAGGCGAATGCGGGCATCGGCAATCCGGCAGCCCTGCCCGGGTGGCAGGGCGAAGACCGGGTTGAGGTCGAGTTCCACGATTTCAGGGACCTCTTCGACCAGCAGAGAAATCCGGAGCAGCAACTCCTTCAAGGCTTCTTCGTCGGCCGCCGGGTGGCCACGATAGCCCTCGAGCAGGCGGCGTCCGCGGATTTCGTGCAGCATCAGGTCGGCGTCCCGCTCGGAGAGCGGGGTGATCCGGAAGGTGACATCGCGCAGGATTTCCACATAGATGCCGCCCAGTCCGAAGGCGATAAGCGGCCCGAAGGTCGGGTCTTCGCTTACGCCGATCATGATCTCGACCCCCTGCTCGAGCATCGGCTGCACCAGCACGCCGTCCATGGCATCGGCTTGCTGCCGCTCCTCGAGGCGGCCCCGAATATCGTTGAAGGCCTGGCGCACGGCATCGGCCGATTCGAGGCCGAGCACCACGCCGCCGACCTCCGTCTTGTGGACGAGGGTGTGCGACGAAAGCTTCACGGCGACCGGATAACCGAAACCGTCCGCGGCCGCCACCGCTTCGTCCGCGGTGCGCGCCAGTTTGGCGGCCGCGTAGGGCAGGTTCATGTGGCCCATCAACGCCTCGATCTCCTCCGCCGTCATCCAGCCGGCGCCGCGTTCCATGACCGCCTTGCGGCAGATGGCGCGGACTTTTCGGGTGTTGGCGTCGATGAAGTCGACGAAGCGGCTGAGGGGGCGTTGGGTCCAGGCGTGGTACCGATGCATCTGGCCAAGCACCAGCGCCACGGTTTCCGGGAAGGCGTAGGTCGGCAGGGTCTCGTCGCCGCACTGGAGGGGCGGGCAGTCGCTCTCGCCAAACATGGGGCAGAGCAGCACTGGCTTGTTTGTAATCCCCTGGCTACGGGCGTCCGTGACGCCACGCCGGATGCCGTCGAGCACCTCGGTATCGTCGGCCACGCCAACGGGAATGTAGATGACCGCCAGCGCATCGACTTCTTCGGTGAGGAGCATGGTTGCGACGGTGCGCCGGAACTGGTCGGGCGTAGCCGCCGCCAGCGTGTCGACAGGATTCAGCGTGCTGGCCGCGGCCGGCAGATTCGCGCGCAAGGTGCGCTGTGTTTCTTCGGAAAGCTCCGGCACGCTGAGCTCGGCGGCTTCGCAGCCATCGGCGCAGAGAATGCCGGGACCGCCCGCATTGGTGACGACCCCGACCCGCGGCCCTTCCGGCAGCGGCTGGCAGGAGAGCGCGGCGGCGATGTGGAACATCTCGTCGAGGTTCTCGCAGCGGATCACGCCCGATTGACGGAATAGCGCATCGACTGGCACGTCGCTGCCGGCAAGCGCGGCGGTGTGCGAGCCCGCGGCCCTCTGGCCGGCGGAGGAGATGCCGCCCTTCACGCAGAGCAGCGGTTTGCGGCGGCTGACACGGCGGGCGATACGGGCGAAGCGAAGCGGGTTCTTGAGCGCCTCGATGTACATCAGGATGACCGCCGTCTGCGGGTCGTCCTCCCAGTAAAGTAAGAGATCGTTGCCGGACACATCCACCTTGTTGCCAATGCTGACGAAGCTGGAAAGGCCGAGCTTCATACGGCGGGCCAGCCCGAGCACGGCCAGCCCGAGTGCGCCACTTTGCGAGAACATCGCAATGTTCCCGTGCTCCGGGTAAATGGGTGAGAAGGAGGCGTTCAGCCGCACCTCGGGGTCCGTGTTCAGAATGCCGAGGCAGTTTGGCCCGACGATGCGCATCCCATAGCCGCGCGCCTTTTCCAGCATCTCCTGCTGGAGACTCTGGCCTGCATCGCCGGTCTCCGCAAAACCGGCGGAAATCACGACCAGGGCGCGGACACCTTTCGTGGCGCACTCGTCGATCGCCGGCAGGGCCAGCCTGGGTGGCACGCAGATCACCGCCAGGTCGATGTTTGTGGGAATCGCCGTGATCGAAGGCAAGCAATTCAGAACGCCAACGTCCTTCACGAAGACCTGCGGCGTGGAAGGGTTCACGGCGTATATCGAGCTTAGGAAGCCGGAACTGTAGAGTTCTTTCAGGATGCGATGCCCCACGTTGCTCGGGCGGCGGGAGGTCCCGATGACCGCGACCGACTTGGGTTTGAAGAACGGGCGCATGGACGCCACCGTGAAAACGCGGTCGCGCATCGCGGAAATCTGCACGCTGTCCCGGCTCGGAATCAGAGAAAGATCGACCGTGGCGTAGCCCGCGGAATGGTCTTCGCGGATCTTGAACCCGGAGCGCCGGAAGACCTCGAGCATGGCCCGGTTCTGGTCCTGGGTGAGCGCGGAGAAGTGGGTGATGCCATGCTGCGCCGCCACCGTCGCCAGCCGCTCCAACAGCACCGAGCCCAGGCCTTCGCCCTGATACTCATCGGCAACCGCCACGGCAAACTCCGCCGAATTCTCTTTCTCCACCGCATAGGTGGCCGCGGCGATCACTTCCGGCTCGCCCTCCATCCCGCGATAGACCAGCAGTGTGAAGCGTTGCTCAGGGTTCTCGCTGTCGCAGAACTCCTCGATCTGTGTTTCGCTCGGTGCACTGACGGTGAAGAAGCGTTGCCGCAACGTCTCCTGGGAGAGCCGGTCGAAAAACGCGGTGAGGGCGGTTTGATCGGCCGACTTCGCAAGCTTGATCGTAGCGGACGATCCGTCTCGCAACAAGACGCGCCCTCGCATGGGGGAGTCCTGATAGGGGTAGGGGACAAAAAGGGGTCGTGTAACGGTCTTTGCCGAGTCCATTGCGCATATGCTCCGTACTGGTTTGCTGCTCTTCCGTCTTCAAATCCCGCCGCGCCCATGCCGCGGGACAATAAATTCTCAATTGTGGTGCCGGGTCGATTCGATCCCCGACAAACCGTTGCTCAGCGTAGCGGGTTTCCCGGGCGGCTGCTATCGGGGAATCCCTGATTCCTCCGATTCAGGTCCGCTTCTCTTTGCGCGTCGGCACGACCAGCACCGGCACGGTCGCGCCGCGGATGACCCCGTCGCTGACGGAGCCCAGCAACAGATGCGCCATGGCGCTATGGCCATGACTGCCCAAGGCAATGAGCGTGGCCTCCAGCTTGGACGCCTCCTTGAGGATCGTCTCGACCGTTGGCCCCTGCACCACCAGCGCCGTGCAGTCGATGCCGCGTTCGCGGAACTGCTCGGCAAGCTCCTGCACGCTACGGTGCTCTTCGCGGAATTTCTCGGCCATATAGCTGCGTACCGTGTCCGGGCCGGCATCGAAGCCGACGAAATCGGGGTCCGGCGCCGCGACGTGCAAGAGCACCATCCGCGCGCTCAGTGCCTCCGCCAGCGTCGCGGCCTGCCCCGCGATCCGGTCGGTTCCACTCGAAAGATCGACGGGCACCAGGATGCAACTCATCGGGACCTCCTCTCCGAATCCATGGCCCGGCTCAGTCGTCTCCTTTGCCGGGCGCGGGTGTACGGCGCAGGTCGCGACGGCGCTCGAGTTTCCGGCGCATCATCCGCTCTGCCTGATGGAACGCTTCATGGATCGTGGTGCGAAGTTGATCTGACTCATTGTCTTCCGAGGTCGCCGAAACCGTCTGCTCCTTCATGTGGTCTACATGCATGACAATGCGTACCTCGAAATGGTCTCCCTTGCGCGAATGGTGCTGCGGCAGGTCCACCGTCACCTCCACGCGGTGAATAGCGCCGGCATGCTGGTGCAGTTTGTCCGCCTGCTCCTCGATGAGTTCCTTAATCCATCCGGTGGGCTGAATGTGGCGAAAGGTGATATCGACAGGCACTCTGGACACGGGCTTCTCCTTGGGGTGGGATTCTCGTTCGGCTCGCGAATCGCGGCGGGTTCTGTTAGTTCTCTCTTTGCGAAAGGCCGCGAATATGGCCAGCCGCTGATTGCCACAGTATGCACCTCACCAGCACCCAGAATGCAAGAGTAAAGGAGGTCGCCCGCCTCCGGAAGCGCGCCGAGCGCGATGCGCGTCGGCTCTTTCTCGTGGAGGGCGCTCGCGAGGTGTCGCGCGCCCTCGCATCGGGTTGGCGGGTCGACCAACTCTTCTACTGTCCGGCCCTTCATTCCGGGCCCGACCCGGAGCCGCTCCTGGCGCAAGCCCGCGCCGCGGGTGCGGAATGTTTCGATTGTGCCCCAGCGGTATTCGCCAAGCTCGCCTTTAAGGAAGGTGCGGACGGGTGGCTCGCCGTGGTGCGGCAGCAGGCGCGAGGCCTGGATGAGCTCACGCTCTCCCAGCCCCCTTTCCTGCTGGTGGCCGAGGCGATCGAAAAGCCCGGCAACCTCGGCTCCATCCTGCGCGCCGCCGATGGGGCAGGCGTCGATGCCGTCCTTCTCTGCGATGGGCGCACCGACCTCTACAACCCGAACGTGGTCCGAAACAGTATGGGCAGCCTCTTTTCCGTGCCGGTCGCTGAAGCGGCCGCTCCGGAAGTCTGGCGCTTTCTGCGCCATCACCATGTCCATGTCCTGGCGGCCACCCCTCAGGCGGAAGCGCTTTATAGCGACGTCGACCTACGGGGCCCGCTCGCTGTCGTGGTCGGCACCGAAAGCGACGGGCTCAGTTCCGCATGGATGGAGCAGGCGGACCTGCACGTGCGCATTCCCATGCGGGGCATGGCCGACTCCCTGAATGTGGCGTGCGCCACCACGCTGCTCCTCTACGAAGCCGTGCGCCAGCGCGGGGCGTGAGGTGCCGGCACAGGGCTGCGGATGAACCGGTCAGGCAGGAACAACGCGCAAATGACCTCTGCGCGCGTACTGTAGAACGGCGCGATCGGCCGTCACCAGCAACCCGCCCAATTCGCGCGCGGTCGCAATGAGCATGCGGTCGGCCAGGTCGCCGCGAAAATGGCCTGGCAAGCGTGTACTGGCGATCGCGACCTCGGTGCTCAGCGGCTCCAGTCTCAACCCCGGTGCGGCAAGCGCACGGCGAACCCACTGTTGGCAATCCTCCGCAAACACCAGGCGCCCCTTCGCTTCGAGCATGGCCACTTCCCAAACGGAAATCACCGAGACGCGCAGCCCTCCGTTTCGAGCCGCGGCTTGCAGGCGCTTGCGCAGGGCGGGCTTCAACTCCGAAGCGCCCTGCATGAGCCAGACCCATACATGGGTGTCGAGCACCAGCGTTTCGGTTGCCTCAGGCGTCGGCATCCCACGCCTCGTTTAGCGGGCCGACGATATCTCCTTCGATCTGTAGCTTTCCCCCCAGATATCCGAACAGGGCTGGCGTCGGCTCCTCCTCGGCGGGCACCAGCTTCGCACACGGTTTCCCCCGCTTCGTAATGACGACGCTACAATGCTCGCGCTGCACCTTGTCCATGATTTGCAGGCACTGCGCCTTAAACTTTCCGGCGGCGATTTGCATCGGTAATTCTCCCTATATGACCATGGTTAAATTACCATAGTCAGCTTAAGAATCAACCCTGCGAATCGGCCCACGCGCCGGGCTCATAGCCGAGGTTCGGCGCCAGCCAGCGCTCGGCCTCTTCGAGCGTCCAGCCTTTGCGCTGCGCGTAATCCTCGACCTGGTCGCGCGCGATTTTGCCCAGACCGAAATAGGCGCTCTGTGGGTGAGAAAAGTAATAGCCGCTCACCGCCGCCGTCGGCAGCATGGCAAAGCTCTCGGTCAAGGTGATGCCGGCTTGCTTCGGTGCGTCGAGCAGTTCGAACAACAACCCTTTTTCGGTGTGGTCGGGACAGGCCGGATAACCGGGCGCCGGTCGAATGCCGACATACTTCTCCTTAATCAAGGCTTCATTGTCGAGGGCCTCGTCAGGCTGGTAGCCCCAGAACTCTTTGCGCACCCGTTCGTGCATGTGCTCGGCAAACGCCTCGGCCAATCGATCGGCCAGCGCCTTGGCGAGAATGCTGTTGTAGTCGTCGTGCTGCGCCTCGAAGCCCTGCGCGATTTGTTCGAGGCCATGACCGGTCGTGACCGCAAAGCCACCGACATAATCGGCCACACCGCTCTCTTTCGGTGCGACCAGATCGGCCAGGCACTGGTTAGGGCGACCGGGTGGCTTCTGCATCTGCTGACGCAGGCAGTGCAGGGTGGAGAGCACCTGTGTTCGCGAGTCGTCGGTAT
>SLOV01000138.1 GCA_007132345.1 Kiritimatiellia bacterium | reverse complement strand
TCCACTGGTTCCGGTACTTCAGGCGTCACGCCGTGCCGACTTGGGAGCTCGGTTCCACCGCGAATGCGGCTTTTCGTTCGTCTCTCTTCCACCATCCCCAGGTGGGTCTCATGGACGAAGCACTGGGCCCTGGTATGCCGAGTGGTGTCGGTGAAGATACCTACCTGTTTTACAAGATCATCCGGGCGGGCTTTCGACTGGTCTATGCGCCGGACGCGTATGTCTGGCACACCCATCGCCGGGAAATGTCGGCGCTGCGCCATCAGATCTACAACTACAGCAAGGGCCATGTCGCGTATCATCTCACCACCTTGCTGCGTGACCATGATCCGCGGGCCTTGACGCGACTGCTCTATTCCCTGCCGCGCTCGCAGTTGGGCCGAATCAAGCAGCGCCTGCTTGGCCGAACCGTCTATCCGGTATCCCTGGTCATGCTCGAAATGATGGGAACGCTCGTCGGCCCCTGGGCCCTCTGGAAATCGCGGCGGCGCGTCCGGCGGGAGGGGCGCAGCGGCCCCTACGTCCCCGTCTCGCAGCGATCGGCAACCGCCGTGGCGGATAGTGCGGGGAAGGCGGATCAGAGATGACGGAACATGCCCATTCCAGGATCGGGAGCCGCGGCCCATGAAGATCGAACTGCAGCGGCTGGTCTATCTGCACGACCTCTTGCGGGAGTTGGTCGTTCGCGACCTGAAAGTGCGTTACAAACGCTCCGTTCTCGGGTTTGCGTGGGCCCTCGTGAACCCGCTCATGTTTCTCACGGTCTTCTATTTTCTTTTCAAGGTGGCCCTGGCGCTGGACATTCCGCGCTTTGGCCCCTTCGCCTTCACGGGGATGCTGGTCTATACGTGGTTTCAATCCTCTGTGTTGCAGGCGTCCGGGTCCATCACGGACAGCCGCGAGTTGATCCGGTGGCCCGGCTTCACCGCACCGGTCTTGCCTGTTGTCACCGTGACCACCAACCTGGTCCACCTGCTTTTCGCGCTCCCTCTACTGATGATTTTTCTTTTCTTTGAAGGCACCGTTCCGGGCCGCGTGACGCTGCTATTGCCCGTCGTGATCGCGATCCAGTTTGTCTTCACACTGGGCCTTGGCTATCTCGTCGCCGCGGGCAATGTGCTCTTCCGTGACATCGAGCATCTGATGGGGGTGCTCCTGCAGTTGCTCTTCTTCCTTACCCCCATCTTCTATGACATCAGCCTGGTGCCGGAGCGTTTCCAGCCGATGTATCGTCTCAACCCGATGATGCATCTGGTACAGGCCTATCGGGTCATCCTGCTGGACGGCACCTCCCCCACGGCTCTGAGTTTACTGCAGCTCAGCGTGTTGGCCGTGGTACTGCTGGTGGTCGGCCACACCGTGTTTGTACACCTGAGTTACCGCTTTGTGGAGGAGCTGTAGATGCCACCCGCAATCGTTGTGGAAGGACTCGGCAAGCAGTTCCGCCGCTATCACACGGACCGGCCACGCACACTCAAAGAGGTTTTCGTGCGCCGCTCCTATCGTCTACGGGCCGTGGAACGCTTCTGGGGGCTGCATGACGTGAGCTTCGCCGTCGAGCCCGGCGAGATCGCCGGCATCGTTGGCGGGAATGGCGCCGGAAAATCGACCTTGCTCCGGCTCATCGGCGGTGTGGGCCGGCCCGACCAAGGAAAGGTGAGGATCCGGGGGCGCATCGCCGCACTGCTCGAGCTCGGTACGGGCTTCCACCCCGAGTTGACCGCGCGCGAGAATATCTTCATCAGCGGCGTGATCGGGGGGCTCACCCGGCGCCAGGTGGCACAACGCCTGGATTCCATTGTGGCATTCGCGGAGCTTGAGAAGTTTATCGACAGCCCGCTACGCACCTTCAGCACCGGCATGCAATTACGACTGGCGTTTGCGATCGGTGTCCACACGGCGCCCGACGTGCTGCTGGTCGATGAGGTCCTGGCAGTTGGCGATCTCGCGTTTCAGAAGAAATGTCTCGAGCGGATCGATCAGTTCAAGAGCGAGAACAGTGCCATCCTTATGGTTTCTCACGACATGGGGCAGATCCGGAAACTGTGTGACAAGGCATTATGGCTGAGGCGCGGGCGGCTGGTCGGGCAGGGCGATCCGGATGAGATTGTTGACCAGTATGTCGCCGAAATGGAAACGGAAACCCGGCGCCACACACCGATCGACTGGCCCGCACGAATCGCGGCATCAGGGCGTGAGCTACGCGTGCGCGAGAATCGTTTTGGCTCCATGGAATTGGAAATCGCTGCCGTACAGATCCTCGATCGGCATAATCGTCCGGTGAACGAGATTCGCAGTGGTGAGCCGCTGTGTGTCGAAATCGCGTATTCGGCACCAAAGCGAATCGAGGCACCGACCTTTGGCGTGACCATCAGCACAGAAGACGAGCAGGTCTGCGCCGACCTGAGCACGGCCGCCGCAGGCATCAGCATGCCGGTGCTCCACGGGGAGGGGCGGATCACGCTTCACATGGAGCGCCTCGATCTAAAAGGCGGCCTCTATTACGTCGACGTGGGGGCCTACACGAAGAACTGGGACTACGCCTACGATTATCACTGGCACACCTACCCCTTGACCGTATTACCGACCGGCAACAACAAGGGTGTCCTCCACCCGCCCCACCACTGGCAACTCGACGAGCGGCCACAATAAACTTCGACCCTCACCCGTTGCGGATAAAGACGCGAAAGACGTCGTTTTCGAATTCCTTTATCCATTCGCCCGATAGTGGCGCGAAAGGTCGATCTTCGTCATTGTTGGTGAGGACGATGACATCCAACTGCCGCGTGCTCATCCCGGCGAGTGAGGTCGTTTCGAACCTCTGCCTGAGCCGTGCAAGCTCGCTCTGGGGAATCATGACGTTCCACATATCCCGCGCGGTGGATTCTTCAATGAGGCGCTGTTGCTCCGGCGTGTAGTCCTCGAAGGCGCCGAACGTGTAGACCGAAGTCGCCTGGTACTTCGCGGACCCCAGCCAGAACAAGTTCACATCGACCCGCTGAATGAATTCCACAAACTCGGCTGGCGTCATCTGCAGAAGCTTGCAGAACAGGATCAGTCTCTCCTCCAGCTCGTCGTCAGGGATCGAGGATACGAACGGGCCTACAAGAAACCAGTATCCATCGCGAAAGGTCGGCCACCATGCATAAACCGACAGGTCAAAGCCCCCGACGACCGAGTTGTCGGGAATGCTCTCCATGAAGACCGCGAGTTCGGATAAGGATTTGCGATAGGAAGGTCCCAGCGCGTCAAGGTAGCTGTACGGGCTCTTGATGTGGCCTTCGTGGGCAACCAGAGTGGAGCGGGTGGCCCCGTGCGGCACGGCGACAGCCAGCATGGCGCTGACGGCGGCGAGCACGCCCACCGGCCCGCGCAACGCGATTGGTGACCGACGATTGAACTCGCCGAGGGCGATATCGGCAACATTGATCCCCAGCAGGAAACAGAAATAGAGAAGCAAGGTGCCCGCGCGCCAACCGAAATGGTAGGGCTGAATCGTTCGCCCCAGCAACAGACTGGAGATCGGTGCGCTCCAGAAGGCGATGAGAATGAAGCCGGCAAGAAAGGCGAGGCGTCCGAATTCGAGCCCGTGGTCGTCCAATAGCGGTTTCCATTTCTTCGAGCGGCTCCATCGCAGGAACAGAAGGGTGATCGCAAAAATCGCCGTGGCAAAGACGAACTGGGTGACGTCTTGCGGAAGCCAGACAGGGCGCAAGCGATCCACTGGAATCACCCCCAGACGAAGCGCGATATCGGGATGCTCCTGCACCCGCTTCAGCACGAAAGGGATCAAGAGAGCCACATAGGGAATCATGGAAACCCCGACTCCTCGTGCGAGGTCCCGCACAGGCATCCTGCGTAACAGGAAGAGGAGAATCGGGCTGGCGAGCACCAGAATGATGGCTGCGTGTATATCGCCATGTACCGGTATGCCGTACGTCAGTCCCAGGAAGAACCAATAGCGAAACCGCGCGGGCTCTTTTGAAAACATCAGTTTCATGGTGGAAATGATCGCCAGCAGGAAGAGCGGTTCGGTCATGATGGGGCGGGGAAGGCGCGAAGTCCAAATGCCCGCAAACGCCCCCCAGGGTCCGGGAAGTCCGAGGCCATGCAAAGCCTCAGGGATCCGCAGCGATAAAAACAGCGCCGCCAGAAAGCTCGCATACGGACTCATTCGAAGGGTGCGGAAGAATAGAAAGACCACCGCAAAATAGATCCATCCGATCACCACGTCCGCGACCGCCAGGCCCCACGCGCCGAAACAGGCCAGGCCCAGGGCATGAATGGCCACGGTTGTATTCGGAAACGACCGCGTGATGAGTCCTTCGTATTCCTTGACGGTGGTTCCATAAGAAGTTCCTTCGGCCAATTCGGCAATGATCGGGTAATATTCGATCTCGCCCCCCGCACTGCGGTACAGGGACGTGACGGTGATCGGCTCTTCGGGAAACCTCTGTTGAGCGAAGAACCATGGCAGGAGGCCCGCCACGCCAATCGCAATCGCAGCAACGGCAAAGAGCGCCTTCGAAATTGTTGGCTGAGAAAGGTTCGTTTGCATAGGTCAAGTCCTTCCGTTTCGTTTCCAGACACCCAGAACGCTCTTGCCGACACGATGAAACAAGATCCGGTCAAGGACTCTGGAGAAGGGCACCATCAGTCGGTCCCATATCCGCACCTGGCGCCGGGTTGGCATCGGCTGTTTAAGGACCAGTCGGTTGGCCAGGGACGCCATGAACCCGACGCTATCGAGATAATCGAGGCGCACGAGTTCAACATCGCCATTCGTGAATTGACGCATCGTCTTTCGGTCGTATCGACGGAAGTGCCCGAGGGTCCGATCGAACGGCGTAAACAGCCACTGATGAGCCGGGGCCAACACGACCAGATGGCCGCCTGGCTTCAGATGATGAACCGCCGCGCAGAATTCCGCTATGTCGTCTTCGATGTGTTCCATGACGTCCAGATAGATGAGCGAATCAAAGCGGTCATCGGCCGCAAGCCCATCAAGCGTACCGATCCGGACTTCACAAAAGGACGGGCACTCACCCCTGTCCAGACGCAGTCGCAGTTGCGCGGCCAACTCCGGGTCAGGTTCCAGGCAGACCCAGCGGTCGGCCTGTTTCCTGGCAAGATGCACCGTCGATCCACCATAGCCCGCGCCGACTTCAAGCACTTCGTCGCCCAGATAGGCTGCCATCTGGTTGTAGATGTAGCGCTTCCAATGCTTCGCCTCCGCAAATAGCTCGAGTTCGTTTCCATGGTAGGTGAACGGCCCCTTCATGTCAGCGGCTCAGCGTCTTGACGTGGTCGATGAAATATTGGTAGTCGCGAATCGGCAGGAAGGTATTTCCTTTTCGGTTGGCCAGAACCATAAAGCAGAAAACGGACAGAAGCGTGATGAGTTGAATGGCGCACAGGAACAAGAGGCCACCGGTAAGCGTGACCCACTCTGGAACGGCTGAGTCGGTGAAGAGCTGCGCCCCCATGATCACGACCGCGGCCGCTCCAATCAGCACCAGCAGCCCAAACACAAAGAACGAGATTCGAACGCTCAGCCGATCGCTGAAGACAGAGAGGGCGCTTAAGCCGTGTATCACCAACTCCGTGAAGTTCATCTTCGAATCGCCGAAGTATCGTTCACCGCGCTCGGTAGAGACTGTCGTATAGGGCTGCTTGGAGACCACGACCGCCGCCGCATAATGGTTCCAGAGTTCGGGTACGACACTCAAGCTGGGAAGCCGCCGGCTGGGAACGACACTGAAGTTTCCAAATCGAACACGATGGCCCACCAGAAATATATGAAGGAAACAATATAGATTGTAGAAAAACTTGAACAAGAATCCTTCCGAGCGTCGGGTCCGCTCGGCAAAGACGAACGTTTGTCCATGCTCGCGATCGTAGCGATCCAGGAGTCGCTTCACCTCCTCGGGGCAGTCCTCGCCGTCGGAATCCATGACGACGATCGGTTGCGCTCCATGCAGGTTTTTGGCCAACCAGGATATGCCGATGCAAAGGGCGCGCTGGTGGCCGAGGTTGCGGCGCAGGTGCAGGACGGATACGTCTGGAATGGCTTCAACCTCTTCGGCAGACGGTGGAAGCTCGGTGGACCCGTCGTCGATGAGCAAATAAGAGGGTCGGTACCCCTCCTGAACGAGAAGCGGGTTGAGGCGCACGATCAGGGTGAATGCGGACGGCCAGTCGTTAAAGACGGGCATCATGACGGTTACGCTCGGGCTGGAGGAGGGGGTGTCGTCCTTGGCCTGGGCCTGCAAGGTTTCCATGGTCATGCTTTCGGTTGCTGGATCGGTTGCAAATCGAAAGATGTATGCAATAGGCCGCGGCATGGATGCTCGGGCTGTTGTTGCATGGTCTTGCCGCTCTTCATCGATTGGGAACTCGACCGCGCGTCTATCTTGTGTAGCGAATGCGGGATGGGACCGTCAAGAGCATGAAGAGGCAGATTGAGGTTGAACATGGCTACCCCATTGCTTATAGTCAGATTTAAACAAAAGGCGATCCCAATGCCTGCTGTGACCTGACTCTCGCGCCGAAAAGATCGTACTATGCCCGATTCATCCCGACCGCCCAGCTACGGTGATCCCCTCGGCGGCCACCACCAGGGATACCCCGTCCCCGAAGCGGGCGGCGGGTACCGGGGGGGCATGCGCGGCGGGGGCCTGACCCCCCGGCGTGTACTCAAGATCCTCCAACGCAAATGGCAGCCCATTCTGCTTGTCGTTGCCCTCGGTGCGGTTGGTACCCTCTTCTATTTCATGCTCACCACCCGTATCTACCAGGCCACGAGCATGATCGAGATCAGACTGCGCACCCCTCGAATCATGGCCCAGTCCGTGCATGAGGATATTGGGCTGATCCAGCCGTGGGAGGAGTTCAATACCCGGCTCCAGAAACTGCGAGGCTCCTCCATGAGGCAGCATTTCGTGGCGCAGTACCGCGAGATGTACCCGGAGGCCACCGAAACGGACGCGTTGCTCGAGGACCTGTTTGCAAGCCGTGCCGAGGTCAGGCACATGCGCAACACCAACATCATCGTTCTATCAGCAGAGCATCCCGAACCCGAGCTGGCGGCGCGGGTGGCGAACGCCTATGCCATGGGGGCCGAGTTCCAGTCCGTCAGCGAAAACAGGGATCTGTCCAATGACGCGGTCGCCTGGCTCCAGGAGCAGGCCGAGGTGCAGCGCGAGCTGGTGGCCGAGGCCGACGCCCGACTTGTGGCGTACCGCGCCGAAAACCAGATCGACAGCCTCGAGGCAGAGCGGAAGTCGGCAGAGGCTTCCATCCTCTCGCTCAACCAGCTCAGCGTTGATCTGGAGAGCCAGATGGTGATGCTTCGAGACGTGGCCGCCATGCTGGAGGCAGCCAAAGAGGATCCCCAGCAGTTCACCAGCCTGCCCGAGGATATCCCCGGCAGACGGGCCATCAGCGATGCCCTCCTCCGGCTCGATGAAGTCACCGCCCACCGCGACGGCCTTCTCGAGAAATACACGCAGCAGCACCCCGAGGTTCTTCTGAACTCCGCCGCGGTCGAGCGGGAAACCGAACGGTTTCTCCAGTCCGTCGAGCGCACCCAGCGGGCGGTCGCGGCCAGCATTGACCTGAAGGTCAATCAGATCGAAAGCCTCCGCCAGAAACTGGAGATCCAGCGCACCCGGGCGGCCGATCTGGAGATGGAGATCGTCAAGCGCAACTCCGAGTACAACGCCCTGGCCCGCGAGCGGGACGCCCGCGAACGGGCCTACACCGGGATCCTCCGCCGCATCGAGGAGGCCCGGCTCGCCGCCGACGAGAAGACCTTTTCCGTCAGGGTGCTGGAGAGGGCGACCACCCCCGAGCGGCCGATCCGGCCGTCCGCCCGCAAGGTTTTCGCGCTGGGCCTCCTGCTCAGCATGATGGCCGGGTTCGCGGTCGGGCTCGTCACCGACCGGTTCGATGACCGCGTCATGTCGGTGGCGGATATTGAGGCCGGCCTCAGGCTCCATGTACTGGGGGTGGTGCCCCGTGTGCCCGATGCCGAGCGCAAGGACCTGGCCCTCGCCAGTCTCAACGCCTCCGCCCTCGGCCAGATCCTCGATGTGTTCGCCACAATCCGCAGCCGGCTGAATTCCCCGCAAATGGCGCAGACCAGCAAGGTCATCTTGATGGCAAGCGCCGCCCCTGAAGAAGGCAAGACCACCTGCTCCAGCAACTTCGCCATCATCTGTGCCCGGAGCAAAGAGAAGACCCTGCTCGTTGACTTCGACCTTCGTCCTCGCCAGAAAACCCAGATCTATGCCGACGCGGTGGCCAAGTACAAGGAGAAGGGAACCAACCACAGCCTATTGCACATTCTGGCCGACGGCGATCCCGGGCGCTTTGCCGACCTGCCCGTACCCGGCCCCTGCGAGAACCTGGATATTATCACCAGCCAGGCCTCCGAGACCCATAGCCCGGCGGTCATCATCGGGGGCCGCTCGGTCCGCGATTTTATTGACTGGGCACGGAACCACTATGATCGCATTATCCTCGACGTCGCGTCGCTGGGCGTGTCCGATGATGCATTCACGTTATCCGGGATCGCCGATTGTGTGGTGATCGTCTGCCAACCCAATCGCATTCGTCTTCGTGCCATGCGCCACGCGTTGCAGCAATTCGGTAATGTGGGCGCCAACGTCGCTGGCCTCATTGTCAACGGAGAGTTCCAGCAGGGCAACTTCGCCGACCATTTTCTCCCGCTTCAACAAGCCCTCCATCTCCCAAACCGCTCAACCGCCATGTGAGAATGCAGCCGAAAGCGAAGATGGCAAAGAAGCAGATACTGGCGATCATTCCCGCTCGAGGCGGTTCGAAAGGGATCCCCGGCAAGAATATACGGACGTTTGCCGGGAAGCCGTTGCTGGTTCACTCCATTGAAGCCGCGTTGCAATGCCCGCTCATTCATAAGACCGTCGTCTCCACCGATGATGACGCCATTGCCGGGATCTCAAATGCACATGGCGCTGAGGTCATCAAGAGACCTGCTGAATTGGCGGCAGACGCCTCGTTGGTCATCGATGCGATCAAGTACACCGTGCAGCAAGTTGAGAAGGCCGGCGAGCCGGTCGACATCGTGATCCTTCTGGAGCCGACTTCCCCCTTCAGAAGAATGGAGGACATTGAAGCATGCCTCGAGATTCTGCTGGAAGGAAGAGCCGATAGTGTCGCCACTTTCACGGAATCACACGTTTCCCCTAACAGGCTCTGGAGAGTCTCACAGGATGTTGTGGAGCCATATCTTGAAGGCGCCATCCCCTGGCTGCCGAGACAGAAACAACCCGTCGCCTACGAACTGACGGGCCAGATCTATGCGCTGACCAAAGAGATCCTCTTCGAAAAGGAGGACTCGATTTCGCTCCTGCTCGGTCGAACCGCCGCGGTCATCACGCCCGGGGAAACGGCACTGGATATCGATACAGAGCTCGATTTCACAATCGCGGAGCAAATCATGCAGCACTATCGGGAAAAGACTGCCTAGCCGCGGAAAGGCGCGAATGAAGCACGGCATGAAACCGCTACAAGAACTCCTCGGCCTGGAAAAGAAGACGGTCTTGATCACCGGGGGCGCCGGTTACCTGGGAACCGCGATGTGCGAGGCGCTTGCCGAGCTTGGAGCCAACATCGTCATCGGGGCGAGAAACGAGCAGAAGAGCCATGCCGTTGCCGAGGCATTGCATCAGAAGTACGGCGTCCGGGCCAGTGGCGTGCATGTGGACATCACCGACCCCAAAAGCATAGAGAAGGCACTGCAAGTCATTCAAACAGAATACGGCGCATTAGATATCCTGATCAATAATGCCTGGTCAGGAAAGAAGAACACCTTCGAATCCATCAGCCTGGACGATTGGAACTACGATATCGATGTCTGCTTGAACGGGGTGTTCTATACAACAAAGCTGGCTTTTCCGTTCCTTAAAGAGACCCGCGGCGTCATTGTGAATGTCGCTTCGATGTATGGCCATGTAGCGCCCGACTACAGAATGTATGTGGGAACCGAACACGCGAACCCACCCAGTTATGGCGCGGCCAAGGCGGGTGTCATCCAACTCACCAAGTATCTGGCCAGCTTTCTGGCCCCTCATGGCATCCGGGTCAACGCCATAAGCCCCGGGCCGTTCCCCTTCGGCGAGATCCTCAAGAATGAACCCTTCATCGAAGCCTTGAAGGCGAAGACGATGCTGACCCGGATCGGGCAGCCGGAAGACCTGAAGGGCGTCATCGCCCTGCTCTGTTCCGATGCATCGAGCTACATCACCGGTCAAAATATCTGCATCGATGGGGGATGGACAACATGGTAGCCCCCATCCAACTGGGCATCGTTGGGTTCAACGAGGGCAACGGTCACCCCTTCTCCTTTTCCGCCATCATCAATGGGTTTGACCCTGAAGGCATGAAGGCTTCCGGATGGGACGTCATCTACAACTACCTCAAGACCCGGCATGCCTCTGAATTCGGGTTCGACTCTGTCCACGTCTCCCACGCCTGGACGCAAGATGCCGCCCTGACCGAAAAACTCGTGAAGGCCTCGAAGATTCCGAACCTCGTCGTGGATCTGGCCGACATGATCGACGCCGTCGATGGCGTCATCATCGCAAGAGACGATTACGAGACGCATTATCCATTGGCAAAGGACTTCCTCGAACAAGGCAAGTTCGTCTTCATCGATAAGCCCCTGAGCCTTGAAGTATCGGAACTGCAATTCTTCAGGCCCTACCTGGAAGAGGGCAAGTTGATGTCGTGCGCCGGCGCAAGATATGCTCGGGAACTGGATGAGATCAGGGGCCACCTGGATGCCTTTGGCGATATCAAGCTGATCCGAGGAACGGTCATCAACGGCATGGAGAAATATGGCATCCACATGCTCGACGGCGTCCTCGGCGTGACGGGATTCCATGCCAGGAGCGTCTCTTGCGTCCAGGGGAAACACACCTCGGTGCGCATCCGCAACAACGACGACTCGTTGCTCTTCATCGACGCCCTTGGTAATTCGGCTAAGACACTGGCACTGGATTTCTGGAGCGATACAAAACGCTTTCACGCGGAATTGAACGACAATTTCTCCATGTTCAGAAGACTGCTTGGGGACTTCGTTGGGATGATTCGATCAAGGGAGCCTCCGATTGACCCGGACCTCGTGCTGAATTCCATGAAGGTTCTCATCGCAGCCCAACGTTCTCTAACCGAAGAGAGAGAAGTCGACATCGATGACATTTCAATCTGATCTACACGATCGTCGCGTTGTGATTACCGGCGGGGCGGGCCTGATCGGACAAGGCTTCGTCCGGGCCGTGGTGGAGAACGGCGGAAGAGCCATCCTTGCCGATATCGACGAGGCTTCGGGACAACGGGTGAAGGAATCGTTGTCGGCCGAGTTGCGGACAGACAAGATCGAGTTCTGCCGGGTGGATGTTACATCCAGAGAGTCGATCCAGCGGATGATGGATTCCGTTCTCGCGAAACACGGCGGGGTAGACGCTCTGGTCAACAACGCCTACCCGCGAAATCAACACTACGGTCGCAAGTTCGAGGACGTCACGTACGAGGATTTTTGCGAGAACGTGAATCTCCACCTGGGCGGATATTTCCTGATGTCTCAGGAGCTGTCCCGGGTCATGGTCAAACAGGGGCACGGCACGATTGTCTTCGTTTCCTCCATCTACGGCTTCATGGCGCCGCGATTTGAAGTGTATGAAGGCGCGGATTTTACCAGTCCGGTGGAATACTCTGCGATCAAGGGCGCTCTATTGAGCCTGACGAAATACTTGGCCTCCTACCTGGGCCAGCATGGCATACGGGTCAACGCCATCTCACCGGGCGGCGTCTATAATCGCCAGGAAGAGTCCTTTGTGACGCAATATTGCAAACGAGTCGTTCTCGGCAACAGAATGGCAGGCGCAGATGACCTGGCTGGCGCCCTCGTCTTTTTGCTGAGTGACGCATCGAAATATATGACGGGCCAGAATCTGGTAGTCGACGGGGGCTGGAGCATTTAGGGCCGCTTTACATATCTAAAACAAGGGGAGGACGTTGTATGAAAAACAAGATCGCGGAACTGTTGTGTGACTGGGGCATTTGCGACGAGAATGCCATCGAAGAGTTTTATCCCACGATACGGGATCGGGAAGGGATCTCCATTCTGCGGTGCCGGAAATCCGGCGTCATCTTTACATCAACCTCCGAGCACATGGACAGGTCGCACTATGTTGAAAAACATGAGTTTCCAAGTCTCCGGAAAGAGAACAACCGACAGAGGGTCTTGGTCGATGCGTATGCAGACGATAGCCGACGAAAAGATCAGTTCCTGCCGCTCATCAGCAATAGAAAATGGATGGATGTAGGGTCTGGAGCGGGTGGTGTTCTGGATCTGCTCGGGCCTTTTGCCGAAACCGTTGTTGC
This sequence comes from Kiritimatiellia bacterium, assembly GCA_007132345.1. Taxonomy (GTDB): domain Bacteria; phylum Verrucomicrobiota; class Kiritimatiellia; order SLOV01; family SLOV01; genus SLOV01. The sequence goes on along the minus strand of SLOV01000138.1, from coordinate 30,998 downwards.
CGTGGAACCGCAGCAGCGGGCGAAAGACGCCTTGGAAAAGGAAGGCTACGAGGCCTACAGCGATGTGGCGGACGTTCCCCATACAGACTTCGATGTCATCACGCTTTTCCATGTGTTTGAGCATCTGACCGATCCATTTGGCTTCCTGAAGGTCGCGTACGACAAGCTGACGGCCGGCGGAAGAATTGTCATCGAAGTGCCGCACGCCAATGACTTTCTCTTTTCGTTTCTGGAGTGTGAAGAATTCAAGAGCTTCACGTTCTGGAGCGAGCATCTGGTGTTGCATAACCGATGGTCCTTAACGGCCTTCCTGGAAAAGGCAAACTTCAGGAATCCCGTCATCACCGGTTTTCAGCGGTATAATCTGGCGAACCATCTTCATTGGCTGAAGGAGAAGAAGCCGGGTGGGCACTTGAAGTGGAGCCTGTTGGCTACGGATCCGTTGAATAGCGCCTATTCGAATATGCTGGCAGGGATCGACAGGACGGATACCTTGATCGCGATTGCGGAGAAATAGAGGCGCGGCATCAGATCCCGGAGCCCCGGTGCAGAAGCGTGCGCATCATCCCGCTGGATCGAAACCCGGCTTTGAACGACATCCGTGGCCGGACTGCGGCGCCCTGCCGGATCTTCATTGATGACTTCCTACCGTCAGATCTTCCGCTCCAGCGCCATTATCGGCGGCGCTTCCGCGATGAACATCTGCATCAGCATCGTCAAAGTCAAAGTGTTGGCGATGCTGCTGGGGCCTGCGGGTGTTGGCCTCATGGGGCTCTACCAGAATGTCGTGGTCGTGGCGTCCACCCTGGCCGGCTGCGGCATGCCCACCAGCGGCGTCAAGCAGGTCGCGGCCTCCGCGGACGAAGCAGAGGTCCTGGCGACGGTTCGTCGTGCCCTGTGGTTTGGCAGTGTGGTGCTGGGCATCGCAGGCACGGCGATCCTCTGGCTCCTGCGCGCGCCGGTCGCCCAGTGGGTATTTGGCGACACCGCACACGCGAGCGACGTGGGCTGGCTGGGGCTCGGGCTCCTGCTGACCCTGCTCGCCGGATCGCAGACCGCTCTGCTGCAGGGCTTGCGGCGAATTGAGGACCTGGCAAGAGTCAGTATCCTGAGTGCACTGGTGGGTGCGATGGTGGGGATTACTGCGATCTACCTGCTGGAGAACGATGGCGTCCTCTGGTTCGTGTTGGCCGCGCCGGCCGTCAATTTCCTGGTGGTGAGCACCTATGCCGCTCGTCTGCCGCGTCCCCGTGGCCCCTCAGAACTCGCAGGAATTCGAAGCCAGTGGCTGGCCATGCTGAAACTGGGCATCCCCTTTATGGCTTCCGGCTTGCTGATGTCGATCACGCAGCTTGCCATGCGTTCTCTCGTCCTGCGCGATCTGGGGCTGGACGCCAGCGGCCATTTCCAGGCGGCCTGGGCGATCTCGATGACCTATCTCGTGTTTGTTCTGAATGCCATGGTCATGGACTACTACCCGCGGCTGTCCGCGGCCATTCACGATCGGGAGCAGGCAAGCAGGCTGATCAACGAGCAGTCCGAGATGGCCCTGCTGATGGCCGGGCCTTTGCTGATGGCCATGATCACCCTGGCGCCATGGGTCATTCACCTACTCTATGCCGAAGGCTTTGAGCCCGCGGCGGAGATGCTGAGATGGCAAATGCTGGGCGACATTCTCAAGGTCGCCACCACCCCCATTGTGTTCACGTTTCTGGCCGCAGGCCGTGGGGGCGCGTACATTGGAATCCAGCTCACATGGAGTGCCGTGTACCTGGGGTCGTTTGTGCTGGGGGTCCCGGAGGTTGGCCTGGTCATGGCCGGAGTGAGTTTCGGGATTGCCTATCTCTTTCTCTACGCCGCGGTTGCGATCGTTACGAAAAGAATGATTGGATTCAAGCCAACCCGGCGGAACCGGTATGTCGCCCTGTGCCTCCTGCTTGCCGGGGGGGGTACGATCGTTTCGGGAGCCTGGTCCGAGCCTGCGGGCTATGTGATGGGGGCACTGGTCACGCTGGTCGTCAGTCTGTATAGCTGGCGCAGGCTGAACCACCTGACAGATATGACCGGGTGGCTGCGCCGAAAGCTTCTTTAGGATGGGTTTACAGGGTCTAGGACCATGGCTATACTCGCGGATGGCGAACGTATGAGATCACGGAGCGAATCTAGCATGATCCTGATCGGTGCCGGCGGCCACGCCCGTGCCTGCATGGAGGTCATCGAACAAGAAGGCAAATACCAGATCGCGGGGCTGGTTGGAATGCCAGAGGAAATGCGTAGCCAACACCTCGGATACACCGTCATTGCCACGGACGATGCCCTGCCGGAACTGGCCAAAGAGTATCGATGCGCCCTCATCACCGTGGGCATGGTCGGCCCGGCAGATAAGCGCATCCACCTTTACCGGCAAGCCGCCCAGGCCGGTTTTCTTTTGCCCCACATCATCGCGCCAACGGCCCACGTCTCCAGACACGCGACGATTGGCGCGGGCACGATCGTGATGCATGGCGCAATTGTAAATGCTGGCGCCAGGGTCGGCAGCAATTGCATCGTCAATTCCCGCGCCCTGATTGAACATGACGCGACGGTCGAAGACCACTGTCATATCTCCACCGGCGCCATCCTCAATGGCAGTGTAACCATTGGCGCGGGCAGCTTTGTCGGCAGCGGAAGTGTGGTCAAGGATGGACTTCGGCTCGGAAAATGCTGTCTGGTCGGCATGGGCCTGAGTGTGCGGCATAACCAGGCCGATCATGCACGATTTATTGGACACGGTAGAAAATGAAACATCGAACTCTTGTCATCGCCGAAGCCGGCGTCAACCATAACGGCGACATCGCGCTGGCCAGGCAGTTGATCGACGCGGCGGCCAGGGTCGGCGCCGACCTCGTCAAATTCCAAACGTTCAGCGCGGACCGGATCGTGACCCGTACGGCCGAAAAGGCGGATTACCAGGCCCAGACCACAGACAAACAGGAATCTCAGCACGAAATGCTGCGCCGCCTGGAACTGAGCGAGGATGCACACAAGGAGCTCATGGCGCATTGTGCGGCGCGAAACATAGGCTTTTTCTCTACCGCTTTCGATATCGAGAGCGTCGATCTGCTCGACCGGCTGGGCCAGGACTGCTTCAAGATCCCATCCGGCGAGCTCACCAACCTGCCGTATCTGCGCCGGATTGGCCGGACCGGAAAACCGGTCTTCCTCTCTACCGGCATGGCGACGTTGGGGGAGGTTGAATCGGCAATCGATGCGCTCGAACAGGCGGGAACGCCACGCAACGACATCTCGGTGATGCACTGCACGACGCAATACCCGACGCCGATGGAGGAGGTCAACCTGCGCGCCATGCAGAGCATGCATCGTGCCTTCGGCCTCGCTGTCGGCTATTCCGACCATACGCCCGGAATTGAGGTGTCGATTGCCGCTGTCGCGATGGGGGCTTCGATTATCGAAAAACACTTTACGCTGGACCGCACCCTGCCGGGGCCCGACCACAAAGCCAGCCTCGAACCCGAAGAGCTTGCCGCGTTGGTCACCGCCATCCGCAACATCGAAACGGCACTGGGCGATGGCATCAAACGTTTGGCTCCCAGCGAGGCCCGGAACCGACCCGTCATGCGGAAATCGCTGGTTGCGCGCCAGGTGATCGCGGCGGGCGAGACCTTCAGCACAGAGAACATGACCGCGAAGCGGCCCGGCACCGGAATCTCACCCATGCGGTGGGATGAAGTCGTGGGCCGGAAGGCTCCTCGCGATTTTGCACAAGATGAACTCATTGATCTGTAGCCCACACCATCATCGCCGGGGCCGCAGGGTAGAGCCACGCGCTGCCGCTCTTCGCGCATGAGAGTGCTTACACACCAAGACTCCTATGACTTATGTTTCCACAGGCGGTTTTCATGATCGAGCCGGGGATGCCGTCTCCACAGAACTGCTCAGTGCCGGCATGCCGTTCATTGAACTCTCGGGAGGTGCCTATTCGGAAACACTGCTGCGCGATCTACAGGCGTTGACGCCGGCTGCTCATTTTCAGATTCATAATTACTTCCCCCCACCGCCGGACCCCTTTGTCTTTAACCTGGCATCGTTAGATACCGTCATCGGCGAAAGGAGCATATCGCATGTCGAGCAGGCGCTCCGCTGGTGCGTCGCGCTTGGCGCGGATCGATATAGTTTTCACGCCGGCTTCCTGCTTGATCCGAAGCTCGATGAGTTGGGCAATCGTATCCCGAATCGGAGCCTTTTCGATCGCGATCGATGTATTGAGGTATTCGTCAGCCGCGTATGTCGTCTGAACGAGACTGCCGAATCGCTCGGAATCACTCTCATGATTGAGAATAACGTGCTTTCCGCACGCAATGCTCTTGAGTTCCCGGACAACCCATTGTTGATGTGCGATCCGCTGGAGTGTCAGCAGATCCTGGGGCTGCTCCCACAGCGGGTTGGTCAATTGATCGATGTGGCGCACCTGAAGGTATCGGCAAACTCCTTACACTTCGACCCCGTTGGGATGTTCGACGAATGCCACGAACGAATCACCGGCTATCATCTCAGCGACAATGATGGACGAGAGGATTCGAACCAACCGTTCGACGAAGACGCGTGGTTCTGGCCGCACCTGAAATCAGACGTCGATTATGTCTCGATTGAGGTCTACGGCTGCGGGATGCATCAACTGAAACAGCAACAAGAACTTAGCGAGTCAAAACGGCAGCCCCAACCTTGCCATCAATGAGTCGAGTACAATGCCTACCCGAACACATATCCCCCTGGAAAGCCTCCTGGTCACGCTCCCTGCAACCTTTCGGGATGTGCTGGAAGTGATTCAAGCCAACACACTGGGCATCGTATTTCTTGTGGACGCAGACCGCAGACTGATCGGTGTCTTTACCGACGGCGATGCGCGGCGTGCACTTCTGACGGGCGTCGAGCTGGACGACACGATGACGGTGGACTCGCCCTATTACAATCACGCCCCTCATTCGTTGCCGTATGATTGTGAGATTTCGGAGATCTGGGATCTCTTCGAGCAGACCCTGCGTTGTATCCCTCTGCTGGATGCCAACCAGCGCGTTGTGGATTACTCGACGCGCGAACGGATCAAGCACTTCATGGTGCTTGAACCCAATATTGGCGAGCAGGAGATCAGCAACGTCCTTGAATGCGTCACGAGCGGCTGGATCTCTTCTCAAGGAAGGTTCATCGGGCTCTTCGAGAAGGCCTTCAATGATTACCTGGGCGGGGGGCACGCCATTGCCGTGTCCAATGGGACGGTGGCCCTGCACCTGGCGCTGAATACGTTAGGCATTGGTCGTGGCGATGAAGTCATCGTGCCCAACTTCACGTTTGCCGCCAGCATCAATGCCATCATACACGCAGGGGCCACCCCCGTGCTGGCCGACGTCGAGCGGGATACCTGGACCATCGATCTGGAGGAGTTACGAAGACTCATCACGCCGCGGACGAAGGCCGTGATGCCGGTACACATCTACGGGCAGCCCGCACGAATCGACGAGATCATGGAAATCGCTGCGCAGGCAGGCATTTTTGTTATCGAGGACTGCGCCGAAGCACTGGGGGCCTGCTACAAGAACCGGCGTGTCGGACTGGACGGTGACGCCACCTGCTTCAGTTTCTTTGCCAACAAGGGTGTCACCACCGGTGAAGGCGGGATGGTGGTCTTCAAAGATGATGAAATGACGGACCGCGCCCGGATCCTGCGGGATCATGGGATGAGCAAGACAAAGAAATATTGGCACGACGTTGCGGGCTTCAACTTCAGGATGACGAACATGCAGGCAGCCGTCGGCGTTGCCCAGATGGAACGTATCGAAGAGTTGCTTCACCGCAGGAAGGTCATCTTTCAGACCTACGACCAGCTCCTCTCGGGTTGCCAGGGCATTTCCCTGCTGCCGAAGAATAGCTGGTCAGAAAACTCCTATTGGCTATACACGATCATCCTCGATGGATATGGAGAGAGTGGGCGCGACCTTCTCCTCGCGCACTTGGGGCATCGTGGTGTTGATTCGCGCCCCGGCTTTTATCCCTTGCACCTGATGGACCCGTACCGCGAATTTGCGCATGGCACGTATCCGGTTTCCACCTATCTCTCGGCAAACGCAATCTGTCTTCCCTCTTCGTTCAGTTTGACCGACGAAGAAATCTCTCACATCGTCGAAATATTCATCGAGGAGCTCGCGGAGATTGCTCCAACCACTGCATAGGAAGAAAGTATAGTGAAAAATAGATGGGGAATTGTGGGCTGCGCATACATGGCGAAAGAATACTGCAAGGTATTGCTCTCAAAGGGGAACCGGCCGCGAATTTTCAGCAGAGACCTGACCTCAGCAAATGTGGCGTCTTTTCGGGCAATGTTTCCAGAGCTGGAGGTTGAGACGCTGGCGGAGATTTCCAGCGATGTCACCGATTGGCTCGTCTGCACGAATATCGAGTCCCATGAGGACGTGTGCAGCAGGCTGGAGGGTAACATCTATTGCGAGAAGCCTTACGCCCACAGTCCGACGTATGACACAGCCAGGGATATCTACCTGCTCATGAACCGGCGCTACTATTACTGGGTTCCTTTCATGAAGGGGGTCATGGAGACGGAAAAGATCGTTAAAATCATTGCGACCATTCCGGAAAGAAGCGTCGATGCCCTGATTACCCAGAGCATTCACGTCATTGACCTGCTGTGGTACCTTGCTGGACCCTTTGGGCCGGCGACACGAATTGGGAGTTCTTCGCCCAGCTTCTTCTTGTCGAACGACAGCGGGGTGCCCCTCGTCATCAACATGAACTATGGATCTCACGAGAATTTTTCCATACGCTTCTACGCTGATGACGGGCGCGTCCATGAAGCCAAGCCGCTCGAGATGTTCTCCATTGCCGAAGGCATGGAAGTGCGGGAAGCGGATGACGAGATTCCTGTCAGGTCGTATCGGCCCATCATCCGTCCCCTGGAATATGAACACACCCCATACAAACCCGGATTGGGCGAGCTGATCGATGACCTCATCCAGGGCGGCCCGGGGAGGCTGCCATCGCTATCGGAGCATCGCCGCATCCATGTCTGGATGCAGGAAAACATGACATGAAGATCTGTATCGTTGGAGTGGGCAATATCGGCCTGAGGTACGCGCAGGGCATCGCCAGGACGTTTCCCGATGCGCACCTCTTTCTTGTTGACGCTCCGGCTCGCCTCCAGGAGTTGGAACGGCAGGACCTCGGTGAGGTCACGCGCTGTTCCTCCCTGGACGACATTCGCGAGCCGATGGACCTCTGCGTCGTCGCGACCTCCTGCGAGCCCCGTCTTGCGCTCTACAAACGTTGCCTGGAACTCGAACCCAGCTATGTCATTCTGGAGAAGTATCTGTTCAGGTCCAGGGCGGAGTTTGAAGCATGTCTTTCCCTGAAGCGGGTTCCCACATTTGTGAACCAATGGCTGTATGGCAGCGGAACGTTCGATTGCATGTTCCAGCAAGAGGCCCAATCGGTGGAATTGATCGGGTCAGATTGGGGGCTGGCGTGCAATGCAGTCCATTGGATTGATGTCTTTAAGAGACAGATGCAGATCAGCCACCTCCAAGTGGGACGCGACACGAAGGTTCTTAAGGTTTTTCCCAGCAAGAGAGCCGGCTATGAGGAGATCTATGGGGAACTGGTCTTTGAAGACAAAGATGGCACTAAACGTTTCAGGCTTATCGATCGGGGCGATGACAGCGTCGTGGGTGTCCAGGAGATCCGAGTAGATGGAACGGTTTACCTGTTTGACTACGCCAGTATCAAACAGGGCGACACGGTCTTGAGCAAGTTCCCTTACATGTCGGAACTCATTGGCGGTATCGTGGGCGAGATCCTGGATACAGGAAGCTGCTGCTTGCCCTCTCTTGAGGAGTCGATCTCCCAGCATTTGTTAATGGAAGAAATCCTCGAAACGCTGGATCATCGCCCGAATATCACCTGAAAGCCCGTTGCGGAACCCACCCACCAGGCCGCAGCAATTCTCAGTATGGCTCTTACCGCCTGAAGGCTGACCGCGCCCGTCGAGCTGCCGCTGGGCTCGCAGCACGGGCCGCGCCGCGCAGAATCACCTCGGAAAGTCGGCATCAAGCATCACGCGAAAGTCGCCGCCATGCGGCCTGTCCCCAGAAGTGCACATCGTGGCGCCCATCAGGTCTTCTTAAGAAAAGCCACCGGTTCTGATGACCGCAAATCCTGGAAAGACCAATGAACGAGAGGGGCCTCTATATTTGTCCGAATAATTAATGAAGTGAAAACCACTGTTTCCATGGCCTCCACACATCCACCTACGTTCCTTGCGAAAATAATTGCGATTTTTGGTTGCGCGCCCCGATCGGATGGGATACCTTCTCAAAATTCGTGAAGGATTCACGCCATCTTCGCAGCCGCAGCCCCCTGTAAGGTACTCTCTATGGATATCAAAGTTCGCATCCTCTGTTTTGCCGTGCTGCTTCTCACGAGTTTGCCGGCACGCGCCACCATCGTCTGGTCAGAAGAATTCGACGGGCCCGAAATCGATACCGAGACATGGATCTGGGATGTGGGGAACTGGGGCTTCGGCAACGGCCAGATGGAATACAACACGGCCCGATCGGCCAACTCGTTTATCGAAGATGGGAGTCTGGTCATCCAGGCGCTGCGTGAAGACTACTTCGGAAGTGCATTCACCTCGGCCCGCATGCTTACGCAGGGGCGTTTCGCATTCAGGTATGGCGACATCGAAGCCCGAATCAAAATGCCGAATACGGCAGATGGTTTGTGGACGGCCTTCTGGATGCTGGGGAACAACTTTCCTGGCGTTCCCTGGCCGGATGCTGGGGAAGTCGACATTATCGAGATCGGCTCCAAGAGTGGAATTGCAGAGGGGATGCAACAGCGCAGATTCAACACCGCGATGCATTTCTCGAATGCCGCCGGCGAAAAGCAGAGCAATGTATTCTGGGGCGATGCGCCTGTAGATCTGACCCTGGACTATCACCTCTACAGACTCTCATGGACCCCCACGGAGATGACCTTCTATTTTGACGGTCAGGAGATCGTAAGCTGGGACATCACGGCGGACTACATGACGGAGTTTCACCAGCCCCACTTCATCGTCTTGAACCTCGCCGTGGGCGACTGGGGCGGACCCGATGGTTATACAGATATCACCACGCCGGAAGCCGTGACCGCTACGTTTCCCGCTCAACTGAAGGTGGATTGGATCCGTGTTGAAGATAATGGCTTCACGGAAGTGTTTCTTGGGGAGGACGCGGAGGAAGACGGGCTGTTTGGCGTGTTTACGGAAACCACCCCGGTCGACAATGCCCTTGTTTATGGGGATCCTGAAGACCCGGCCTTCGATTATGGATACGAGGCAGCGCTCTTCACGTGGAACAACATGGTCGAGGCGGCGGTTCCTGCGACGCCCTCCGAAGGCACCGAGGTGTGGTCGTTTGATATCGCCGCGGGCGACTGGTTTGGCATGGGCGTCTTTCTCCCCAACTTCCGCAATATGAGGAACTATTCGGATGGGTTCCTCCATTTCGATATCAAGACCACGTTGACCGACGATATAAGAATCGGCATCAAGAGTTCACGCGGCGGCGAATATTGGCAAATAGTGGGCGACGAGACGGACGGACTTGGCTTTGCCCGCGATGGTCAGTGGCAAACGGTGAGTGTTCCGCTGAACGGATACATGAATATCGACTTTCACACCATTCACCAGATTTTTATGATCGCGGCCGATCCGGCTTCCGCTTCCACGACTCTATCCATCGATAATGTGTACTGGGAGCCGAGCGTTGAACGGCCGAGACCGTCGGGCGGCAATCTGGGCGTCTTTACCGAAACGGCAGCCCATATGACTGCGGGCGAATACGAACTGGGTGTCGACGGTGAGTTCTTTGTCTGGGGGGATACGCTTCTTCCTGTTGCACAGACCCCATTCGAAGGCGATGAGAGCCTGAGCCTCGCCTCGGCGCCGGGGATGGGCTGGTTCGGCGCCGCCTTCACCCCCGCAGTCAAATACAACCTCGAGGCCTTCGACAATCCAAACGGCAAACTGAATTTTGCGATGAGAACCAGTTCTCAGGTGAAGTTCTATGTGGGGTTGAAGAGTGGGAATGTGATCGGGCCGGACACACCGTGGGGCCCCAATACAGGACCGTCCGGCGTCGGGCAGGTCTGGATCCCATTCACGCCGGGTGATGATCCGTACGGGTTTGTGCGCGATGGCAATTGGCATGCCGTCGAGATTCCGATTTCGGACATTGCCAGCGACATCGACCTCACCCAGGTCAGCCAACTGTTCCAGATTCTGGGTGTGGATGGCCCGATTTCCGGAATTGAGCTGGATGACATCTACTACTCCGGTGGCCGGGCGTTCGAAACCAACCTTGTCGCAGGTATTGCTGAAGACGGGTTTGGCATCAGTTGGCCCAGCACCGCCGGTACGTCCTATCAGGTGGAATGGACAGATTCCGAGAGCTCACACACCGAGTGGACGCCTGTGGGGCCTGTTGTCATTGGCGATTGGAGCATCAAGACCGTGTTCGATCCCCTTGGTCCGTACACAGACAGAATCTACCGCGTCATCGAGTTGCCGTGAATGTGATCCAGATTGCGAGTTGTGAACATGATGAAGAATGAAGAGCAAATGATACCGGGTGCCGCCATGCCTTTCCGTCCTGAGGGGACCGTCGCTCGAGTGCGTCGTGCCAGTGCGCTGCCGTCGCTGATCGCCGGTCTGGCGCTGCTGGTGGTGGCAGGCGTGGCAAGCGCCGCGATTCTCGCGTACGAGCCCTTTGACTATCCGCTAGGTCCACTCAACCCAGGGGACCCCACGACGGCAACAGGCACCCCCACCGCGACCACCGGCGGGGGCTTCGCGGGCACCTGGTTTTCGGGTGGATCCGGAACCATGATTGTCGAAGGTCTGACATACCCTGGCCTGCAGACCTCGGGCAACGGCTTGCAGTGGAGCCCGGCCGTTCCTTACCACGGCCTCAATCTCGCCTCCGCAATCTTTCCCTCCACGACCCCCACGGTTTATGTGAGCTTTCTCTACAACGCCCCCTCCTATTCGCCCAACAGAGCGGGTTTCGCCGTGGATAACGGTGCGGGGAGCAATCAAGGTTATTATATGGGAATGACCGCCTCGGGAGTCTTTGGTGTGGCCACGGTGGTCAACGGAAGCGGAACCGTTCTGGGCACGGCGTCCGAGACCATCAGCTTTAACAGCACCTACTTCATTGTCGTGCGGTTCGATGCGAATGCTGGTGGAACCTACTATCAGAGCGGGAGTATCTGGATCAATCCGACCCCGGGTGCTCCGCAGCCTGCCGCAAGCGGGACATGGAGCGGCACATACACCGTCATGGATAGAATCCAGACCTTCCTTACCGCATTGGGCGGAGCTACAGTGCAGACTGACGAGATTCGCTTCGGCACCACGTGGGCCAGCGTGACGCCCGAGGTCGGTGCGACCGCTCCCGCGACGCCGGCGGATTTGCAGGTGGATTCGACCGGGCCGAACACCGTCAATCTGAGCTGGACCGCCTCTACCGGCAACCCAGTCAGCTACAATGTGAAGCGCGCCACCTCCAGCGGCGGACCCTATACGACCATTGGCGCCACATCGGTCCCGACGGTCACCTTTACGGATCACGTCACTGGTGACGTGACCTACTACTACGTGGTATCGGCGGTCAGTGGCGGCGGGGAGAGCGCCAACAGCTCCCCTGTCTCGGCCACGCCGCCCCTGGGTGTGCCCACTGCCCCGACCGGATTGTCGGCCACCGCGGGTGACAACCAGGTCGCATTGAACTGGACCGCCCCGGCTGTAGGCAACCCAAGCAGCTACAATGTGCGGCGCGCCACCGTCTCTGGAGGACCGTACCTCGACATCGTTGGCACCCCGGCCGCTCCTACCACCAGCTTCAATGACGCCACCGCCGTGAACGACATAACCTATTACTATGTCGTGACGGCCGTGAATGCGGCCGGAGAAAGCGATGAGTCCGCCGAGGTGAGTGCCACGCCGGCCGTTTTCACAGGCATTTACGAACCATTCAACTACCCCATCGAAGACAACCTGGTTGACGGCACGCCTTCGACGGCCGATGGATTTGGCGTCTGGAACAACGGGGTCGCAGGCTGGATTACGACCGGTCTCACCTACCCCGGCCTCCCAACGTCCCACAATGCGATGCGCACCCCTGCCGGCCGGCAATCCGTCAGCCTGGACACCCCGCTTTCCAGCGGAACCAAGTGGATCAGTTTCCTCTACCAGACGAGTCCCTCAAATCCCGGTGGTAACATGAACGGGGTCTACTTCTTGAACGGCGGCACGGGCCTCTTCTTCGGCTTTGGCCTGGGTCCCGTCTCCGGCACGCAGGGACAGCTCGGCCTGGGTTCCATGAACACCGTAGGCACGGCGCCACAGGGCGCAAGTTTACTTGCCACCGCGGGACTCGGCACCTACGGCGACACCTACTTGATCGTCTTGAGAATCGATTTCGATACGTCCGGCAACAACGACACCGTAACGGTTTATGTGAATCCGACGGCGAATCAGCCGGCGCCCGGCGTGCCTGCCGCCGCCACGATTACCAACTTCGATGTCGGAACCATTTCCGGCGTGGGGATGCAGGTTCAGGGTGGCGGCGAGATCACGGTCGACGAGATTCGTATTGCCGACACGTATGTCGATGTTGTGGATGCGGTCGTTGTTCCGCCCGATGCGCCTACGGGGCTCAGCGCCACAGCCGCCTCCAACTCGGTCTCGCTGAGCTGGAACGCCGCCACCGGCGGCTTGCCAACCGGCTACAACGTGAAGCGCGCCATCGACATGGGCGGACCGTACGACCCTATCGCCACCACAAGCGTGGCAAACGTGAGCTATACCGACACCGTTCTCGGCGGAACGACGTACTACTATGTTGTGTCCGCATTCAATGCGATTGGCGAGAGCCCCGACAGTGACCCCGTTTCCGCGACCCCCATTCTCGCAGCCCCGGCGAGTCCTGGCGGGCTATCGGTACTGGCTGGCGATTCTCAGGTTTCGTTGGGCTGGTCGGCCAGCACCTTTGCAACCTCCTACGAGGTGAAGAGAGCCTCCAGCATGGCCGGGCCTTTTGAGTCCATCGGCACCACGTCCGATCTGACGTTCATCGATACCGACGTCCTGAATGGTCAGACCTACTACTATGTGATCGTCGCGATTGGCGCGGGCGGGGCCAGCGAAGAATCTTCGCTTCTGACCGGCATGCCCTTTGGGCCGATGCCCCTGGTCTTGGACCTGGAGCGGGGCGTGGGCATCACCTGGTTTGCCAGCAATGGCGTCACCTACCAGGTGCAGTGGGCTGTTGAAGATCTGGGTGAAGACACGGATTGGAATAATCTTGGCGGATCGATCGTCGGCGATGGCACCACCAACACCATGTTCGATGCCGTCGGACCGCCTCACCACGTCTACCGCATTCTCTCCATGGAGTAAGGCCTCTGAGCTGGAGGGCGGAGTTATACGGACGTGAGTCCCCCCGTTGGTGGGACAACGTCCCTCCTCACGGGGGACGCCGTCAACGCCAACAAGATTACGGCTCAGCGAGACGCTTCGCCCTACCTTCCCGCGCAAGTGCCTGGTGGGTAGGGCGAACCGTCCCCGGTGAGCCGCAAAGGTCCCATCCGAAATCGTCCTTATTTTAGTGCCATTCTGATGAGATCCTGATTAAGCACAACCTTTTGCGTCTTCTATAGATAGCTGCCTCACCGAAATGATGAGGTCCAGGTTGTTGTGTCTTCCCCGGTATTCCTTCCCATCGGCGGCAGTTATTAAGAAATCCTGAATAACTGAATCGGGAGCCAGGTCACCCTCGTCAAAGACGTTCTTTTACATGAGCACACTGACAAAGCGAGCCACTGTTTATGTCGACCCTGTCCTGCACAAGGCGCTTCGCCTGCATGCCATTGAGATTTCACGCTCGGTCTCTTACACCTAACCACCGGCTCCGGAAGCGGAGCCGCTCCGTTGCAGGCAGGACACCTTGCCATTGGCATTGGGCCGCGATTTCGGCTCCACATCCGCCTTGACAAGAGAAGCCATGTGGCGCGTTTGGAGGGGCAATATGGCACTGGAGAGATCGATGCCCACTCATGCACCCAAGACCGCCAAGCCGCGGCGAACGAAAAAGCAGAGCGACCGCCAAGACCGTACGACGGTTTTGGGCTGGACGCGCTACGGCTTCTCTCCTCTGGATAGCCAGCGAGTTGCCGTGACGGCCCGGCAACGCGAATCGCATCCATGGGGACACTATCTGGGCCTCGAAAGGAAATGTAAGGCCAACGAGACGGATTTGCACGATGCCGCCGTCAACGCCCAGCAATTCTCATTATGGCCCTTGCCGCCTGAAGGCGGGACTACAAACGGGCGAAGACTAGGCGAAAAACGGTTCGTAGTACCTGCTTCAGCAGGCCCGAAGGCCTGGTTCCGGGCCATACTGAGAATTGCTGGTCAACGCCATCGCATGGGTTCAAAGCCACGACCACCCGCTCGCGGGCTCGTGTAACTCGCCCCTCCATGACGGGCATGCGCCCGTCGATACGCGAAGGTGTGTTGCGGACAGGGAGGCAGGAACCGCGGGGGATGCAAAGAGATTTCCCTGACACCCCAATCATGGTAGGTTTGACGCATGAACTGGGCAGATTACATAGTCGTGGACCCGGCGATTTGTCACGGCAAGGCGTGTATCAAGGGAACACGCGTTATGGTGTCCGTGATCCTCGATAATCTGGCCGCCGGAGCATCGGGTGCAGACATATGCAGGGATTATCCGTCTGTTACAGAAGAAGCAATCCGGGCGGCAATCGCGTATGCCGCCGAGCTTTCCCACGAGCGGGTGTTGGCTATTCCGGCATGAGGTAGGCCTTGGACTTCAAGGTCGACGAGAATCTTCCATTCGAAATCTGCGCGATTCTTCGCGCGGTCGGCCACAACGCAATGTCTGTTCTTGATCAAGATTTGGGAGGCCAGCCCGATTCCGACATAGCCTCTGTGTGTCAGGCGGAATCTCGCGCATTCGTCACGCTTGATACAGATTTTGCCAACATCATCGCTTATCCTCCAGAAGAGTTCGGCGGAATCGTGGTAATAAGGTCGAAAGATCAGTCAAAGCCGGCGGTGCTGGCCCTCGCGCACCGATTTGTTTCCCTGCTTCCCACTGAAACGCTGAAAAAGCATCTGTGGATCGTGGAAGAGAAGGGGATTCGAATCAGGGGCGCCGGCTGAAAAACACGAGGGATCTCGGGTTCTGTCCGTTACTTTGTCCACTCGGGCAAGTAGCCCTTCAGGCGATAGGCGCCGGTGGGCGAAAGGGGTTCGGCATCGTCGACCCACACCTGATCGAAGTCCGGACTGTCGGGCTCTACCAGAATCGAAAAGCGTGCGTCATCCCGCTGCCACGAATCGGAAGAAAGCGGGGAGGTGAACTCCACATATAAGGCTATGAACCCGCAACGCGGCGCATGACGACGATGCGCAGTTGATGCATGCGCTGAACGGAGAGGCGCAGGTCGCCGCCCTGCTCTTCCAGCGCCTGCAGTCGGTCGACGGTGAAAATGGGCTCGTCGTCGATGTGCGTGATCAACTCGAAGGGCTTCAATCCCGCGGTCGAGGCGGGCGACCCTGGCTCGATGCGGGCCACGATCACGCCAGGGCCGTCATCGGCCGCCTGGTAGAAGCGCCGCGTTTCATAGGTCAGCTCGCGGACGGTGAGCCCGAAGCCTTCGGACCGGAACTCCGGCGCGGCCTGGTAATGGCGTGGCCCTTCCACGATCTGCAGGGTGTACAGGAGGAGTTCGCCATCGCGCATGCCTTCAATCTCCACTTCCCGTCCGAATCCGAGGTCGGTCAGGAAACGCGTAAAGGAGTTTTCGGCGGAACTCCACGGTTGAGGCAGAAAATGAAAGTACTCGTCGGGGACCTGATCGATTTCGTCCCAGGGGAAGGCTTCCCGATGCATCGCCTCCTCGATCTGCACGGGGAATGGCCTTGGCAGCCCCTCGACGTTGACCAGCAGCAGCACATCCCCCGAACGGATGTCGGCTGCTTCGGCGGGCGATCCAGGATAGACATGCGTGACCAGCGCCCCGGTGCGGCCGCTCTCGGTGCGACCAGCCACCTGGTAGGCACGGGCCAGACCGGCGTCGAGGGGTTGCAATTCTACGCCAATCCACGCCAGACGCAGTTCTTCCTCCGGATCGACGGGCACATTGGCCGTATCGATGTGCGCATCGAGATCGGCCAGCACGGCCGCCAGCAGGGGCGCAGGCGTCAGCACGCGCTCGCTGGAGCGCCATCTGCGTTCCTGGCCCACGGCGCGCTCGCGTATTTCGATGGGCAGTGCGAGCAGATTGCTGTCGAGGTCGAACAGAAAAATGTCAGCGGTGTTGCCGGCAAGCTCCGGGAAAAGCGCGCCGCGGCGGCCTTTCCGCATTTCGATCACGCGCGCGGGTTCGTGAAAGGCACGCAACTGTTCACCGCGCACTTCGAGATGAGAAGCGAGGAGCAGGCGCCCCTGCGGGTCCTCAGCAGGTGTTTCCGCAAAGGAGAGCGCGGGCCCAGGTGTTTCGAGGCGTGCGAGCAGTGCGCCATAATCGGAGAGGCTCGCCACGAAAGAGGCCGACGCGGGAGGCTGACCGGGCAGGTGCACGCGAATACGCTCCAGCCGGGCCGTGTCCCTGGCGCTCAGGTTGGCGAGGATCAGGATCTGACCATCAGGGAGCAGAAGGCCGTGGGCTTCGCGTTCCGTAGGGCTGCTATCGTCGGTTCCGAAACCACGATACATGCTCTGAAAAGGGTCTTCGCTGGATTCGCGCGGGCTGCGAAAATGCAGGGAGACACGCGGCAAAAGCTTCTCGACGGTGGCCGCGTGCGCTTCGATGCGCCGCTCCATGTCCGCGGCCGCAACCTGCTCCCAATCGGCGGGCGACCCATGCCACTGGTCGTTCATTGCTTGTTCTTCGGCCATGGCGATGCCGAGCACCCGCCCTTCGGCATCGACGATGGCGCTACCGTCGGGCAGACCGATCCGCGCGCCGCCATCCTCGCGGAGCAGAACTGTTTCCGCAAAGGGCTGCACGCCGATATTCCACTGTCCGCCCGATTCAGCCAACGACGCCGCAAAGAGGGGCGCTTCGGGGTCGGCGCCGAAGACGAGCGGCTCGGCACCCGGAATCGGTTCATCAAGTTCCAGCAGCAAGGCACGATGTTCCGTGGCATAGCCGGCCGGCCGCGCCGGAATCGAATGGCCGCGCCAGGTGACGGCAATGCTTTCGATGAAGCGGGGGTGCACCAGGATGTGGGGAGAGACCACGCTCGTCGGAGTGAGCAGGAACCCGGCCCGCTCCAGGGGTCGCTCGTCCCGAACGATGGGGTCGACCCGGTCGCCGTGGAAATTGCCGCAGCGGGGGCAGCGCTGGTTCCAGCCGCGACTGAGCGGGGCATCGCCTTCATCGTAGCGGAGCGTGTATTCGACCCGCACGACAGAAGGGGACAATGCCTCCGCGATCTTGAGCTGCGTGGCGCCTGATGTCGCAGCCGTTTCCTCCGCCCGCACGGCGCCCCCCGCGGCGAGCAGCAGGACCGATGCCAGGCAAATCGCTTGCAGGCAACTTGCGAACCCGCGAACGGGTGCGGCGCAACGGGACGGAACGGAAGTAGCGTGGCAGTTTTCGTTCATGGTGTGGCCTTTCGATGGGTTGTCGACCGGAAGCGGAACAAAATCACTCAGCGTTCGAAATCCCGGGAGAAGTCGAGGACGATCTCGCGGCGCAATCCGTTTCGCAGCACCGTGAAGCGAAGGCGGTGGCGCTCGTCGATCTGCTCAATGGCATTCTGATGAATCCGCTGAACATCTTCGAGGGTTTGCACCGGCTGTCCCTCGATTTCCAGCAGGATATCGCGGGAGGAAAAGCCAGCGTTTTGTGCATTGCCGGGGCGTCGGATTCCGTAAAGGAAGATGCCATCCTGGCGATGGAAGTAGAGGCCGGGATTGGCAAACTGATTGATGGTGCGAACGGTCATGTCCCAGCGCGGCAGGGCGAGCTGGTCGCCCTCTACGGTGCCTTTCACACGCGGCGCGAACGAAATCTCCATGGGCTGCTCGCCACGGAGCAATTCGATCTGGAGCAGCTCGCCGGGGGGGAGTAATCCGAACTTGCGCCGGATCCCCGGCAGCCCTTCCGCGGTCAAGGCCGTGATGCGGGTTCCATTCAGTGCGACGATGCGGTCGCCGGTTAGAACCCCCGCGCGCCTGGCCGGGCTGTCTGGATCGGTACCCGCAACCACCACGCCCTCCTCCGCGTCAAAGTAGGTGTTGCGCTCGAAATCGCGCAGAGGCTGAAGCTGCAGCCCGGTCCAGGCCCACTCGACTTCGCCCCGTTGCCGAAAGTGGGGAAGGAGTTCGAGAATCGTTTCGCTGGGCACCGCGAAGCCGAGGTCGCCGCCGATGATGGCGCCGCGCGTGTTGATGCCGATCACCTCGCCGTCGGTGTTCACCAGCGGGCCACCCGAGTTACCGGGACTGATCGAGGCATCGGTCTGGAGCCAGAGGCTGTACTCACTTGCGGCGGGCAGATAGCGGTCGACGCAGGAAACCACCCCCAGTGAAACAGAACGGTTGAGGCCCCAGGGCGCACCCATGGCCATGACAAAATCGCCTTCCGTCAGCAGGCGCGAATCGCCTAATTCCGCATAGGGCAGGGCCGCCCCATCTTCGGGCAGATGGAGTTGAAGCAGTGCCAGGTCCGTGGATTTGTCCGTTCCCAGAATGGTGGCATCCATGGCGCGCCCGTCGGAGAGCAGGCAGCGCACCTCGAGCGCCTTCTCGACGACATGCCAATTCGAAAGGGCCAGTCCGTCGGGCGAAATGATGACGCCACTGCCGGCGACCTCCGCGGTAGCCTGGCGGCCCCGCTCCAAGGCCTCGCGGCGGCATTTAACGTAGAGGACGGCGGGAAAGACTTTGTCTTTCGCGTCGCGGACAACCTCCCGGAAATCGAGCAATGCAGGCGCAATCTCGGCGCGGGCGTCGGGAGCGACAGGAGCGAAGGCGGCGAGTGCGGCCAGCGTTGCGCCGAGCAGGGGAGAGGTCAGAAGCGAAGACATTGAAAAAGATGAAAGCCTGAATCAAGCGCCGTGACAACTCAATTTTCTGGCATTCAGGGCTGATTCACGCCGGCCCTCCTCAGGGCAGTACAAACCCCGATGCCCGATAGATGCGCATCGTCGTACTGCCCGTGTCGGTGTCGATCCACACATTCGTCCCAGGCACCAGCCGATGGGTCGTTGTCATGGGCATCCAGTCAGGGAGAGGCCACTGATTGCTGCCCTCAATGCCGAAGACGCTGGAATCCACGGGGGCCGTCCACTGAATTTCGATACCTTCCTCCGTCAGGCCCATGCCCAAGATCTCCACTCCCTCCGACGAGCCGGGCAGCACCGTTGTGGGCCAGTCATAAGGGCGGTCATACGGCAAACAGGACTGCTGCCACGCGCCGCCCGAGACCCAGACTGCCGTTGCAGGCTCAATGACAAAGCTGACTGCATCCAGGGACCAACCGGCCCGCTGGGACTTCGCGAAAACAGAATACCCCTGAAACGGATAATCCCACGCAAACACCATGGCGCCACCGGGCAAACCGAAGACGCGATCCAACTCCGGCAACGGCAGCGGCTCCGGATAGGGATGTGACACAAAGGGCATCGTCATCATGGGGCCCAAGCAGGGATCTCCCGGCTGGTACTCCGTCACCGGCACTTCGCCCATCAACAGCACCGAGGCAGATGGCGACCCCCGCCCTGCTGCCGCATACAGGCGAGCGCCATCACCTGGATTCAAATAGACATCCCTCGGCCACCAACCCGAACGCGATGCTTTGACCACGCCCACCCATCTGTCGGTCTGATCCCACACCTGAACCACGCTGCCCACGGGAAGCTGATCGCCAAAGATATGCTCAAAGTTGGGGGACTGGGCCGGGTCCGGTGGCAGAAACGGATAGCCCAACTTGAGCACCATCCCCTCATCGATTTCGAACCGCAGAAAACCGACCATATTGAGCCCATGCTCCAGGTCTTCCGTGACGACATGACGAACTCCATTCCGATAGTACGCCGCATGCGATCAGGGCTCTCCGCCGAGAAGAGCCACACTCAGCAAATCCCCATGCCCCTCAAAGGCGAGATCACGATTGATTTCGATCAGTTGAGGAGCCATCGAAAAAGTGTCTTGAGCGGCGACCGGCCCAAATTCGTAATAGTAATATGCTACACTCCCGGACAGAGCGGCGGGGCCTTTTTCAAACACCCGCACAAAGAAGAAACCTGGCAAGTCTGTTCCGAAGCCATATTCGGGCTGGGGTGCAGCACACTTTCGTTCTGCTTGCTCCTTACGGCACGCCTCCGCTAGCGTCTCCACGACCATAGAACGCCATCAGGCTGCTCTTTGCGGACACCCGCGATCATCGCATGAAACGTAAATCTCCACCAGATGCCGGTGTCGGCGATGCGACCCGCCACAGAAGCCAACGAGACGGCACCATCGATGCCTCACCATGTCTTGCCATGCCTTTGCCGCCCGAGCAGTCTCCCCCGGCGCCCCCGGGCACGTGGCTCGCCATGGCGCTGGTCCTGGGAACGCTGTTCGTCTTCTCCCTTTACCCAGTAGGGGGCTGGGACACCTGGTGGCATATGGCGACGGGGCGGATGATCGTGCAAGAGGGCACGATCCCAAGAACCGACCCCTTTAGCTACGTAACGGAGGGAACCCCATGGGTCAATCACCAGGAACTAAGCCAGATCATCCTCTATCTGGTGCACGCAGGGGCAGGGCCGGCCGGACTCATTCTCCTGCGCGCCGTCTGCGTAACGCTCGCGCTCTTCTTTCTCTGGCTGGTGCTGCGCGCCCGGGATGTTCCATTGGCCACGAGCGCGACCATGATCCTCTTCCTTTCGCTGTTTCTTCGGTCTGGGGTACGTCCATATCTTTTCTCCTATCTCTGTTTCGCCTTGATGCTGTGGATGCTTGACGGCACATGGCGGCGCGGCCTCACGTGGCGGTCGGCGGTCGGCCTCCTCCTGATCCAATTCCTATGGGCCAACATGCATGCGGAGTCCATCCTTGGCATCTGCCTGCTCGGCACATACGTGCTTGCCGCCTGGATCCGGGCGTGGAGCAACCGGCGCGATGCACCGGCCGCCGCCCGGCATCATGCGCTCGTCTGGGGTGGACTGGGGGTTTTGGCTATCGTGGTCAGTTGCATGACCGTGCATGGAAGCGACACCCTGCTGAAAACGCTGGTCTACACAAAGCGTGACCCCGTCGTTTTTGCCACCATTGGCGAATGGAACAGGCCGCGCTTTCTACCGTTCTCGGCGGACACGCTTTTCTTCCTCTCTTTGCCCGTGATGCTCGCCGGTGTCCTGGCCGGGGGCCGCCGCGACCGACGATGGCCGCTGCTCCTTCTTCCCTTTCTCTTCCTCTCCCAGGCGCTCCGATACTATCGCATGGTGGGCTACTTCTATCTCGCCTGCTTCTGCTGTATCGGTGCCCTGCCGCGACGGCGCTGGCTGGCGCCCCTCGCCGCGGTCCTGCAGGTTCTCGTATGCGTCTTCGTCATGGGGGTCCACTTCACACACGCCAGCGAGAACGGGTTGCTGCAACGCAGTCTCGCCCCCATCTACCCCTTCCGGGCGGTAGAAGAAATACAGCGGCTCGATCTGCAAGGCCCCATGTTGAATCGCTTCGAGTGGGGCGGATACCTGGCCTGGCATCTGTTGCCAGAGCGGCGCGTCTTCATCAGCGGCGTCATGCCGCCCGAATACGACAAGGAATTGTTTCCCGACTACCTGGCCTTACGTGACCCGGCAGAGACCGCGCGTGTAGTGGACAAGTACGGATTCGGCTATGCGCTCTTTCCGCGACACCACCCGATCGCCGTCAACCTTGCCTCTCTCGGCTGGCAGACCCTCTTTCACGATCCGGACGGCATCGGCGACCTCCTCGTACCGCCCGGTCATCCAGCCGCTCCATGATGCACGACTCGACAAGATACCGCCCATCGATTGACCCATGCACAAGCCGTCGGTTACAGTTCCCCTATCCGCAGCGACCATTCACGGCCAGCCACCCACGGACGAACCGGTGAAACTTGGCGTCATCATTCCCTGCTATAACGAGCAAGACGTGCTTCCCGAGACCTGCAAGCGCGTCATCGCGCTGCTCGACCACCTGGTGGCCGCCGGCAAGATCGCGGACAGCAGCCAGATGCTTTTTGTGGATGATGGCAGCCGCGACCGGACCTGGGCGCTGATCAAGGAATACGCCGCGAGCCATCCGCGCATTACCGGCATCAAACTGTCACGCAACCGCGGCCATCAGAATGCGCTGATCGCCGGCCTGTTCACCGCTGAAGGCGATGCGCTCGTCACGGTCGATGCCGACCTGCAGGACGACCTCGCCGCTATCGAGGCCATGGTCGATCGCTTTCTTGCCGGCGCCGATGTTGTCTATGGCGTGCGGAAGCATCGTGAGACGGACAAGCGCTTCAAGCGGCTGACCGCCTCGCTCTTCTACAAACTCATGGCGGCTCTCGGGGCCGAGTCGATCGACAACCATGCCGATTATCGGCTGATGAGCAGGCGTGCCATCGAGTGCCTGAAACAATATAATGAGACAAATCTCTTTCTGCGCGGCATCGTGCCCCTCATCGGCTTCAAATCCGAAATCGTCACCTACAACCGCAGCCCCCGTCTTGCCGGTGAATCCAAGTATCCGTTGAGGAAGATGGTTGCTCTCGCCCTCGACGGCATTACATCGTTTTCCGTCATCCCGCTACGCATCATCACGCTGATCGGTTTCGTCGTTTTCCTCGTAAGCATGGGCCTGACCGCGTGGGTGCTCTGGGCGCGCTTCATTACCCATCGGGTCTTACCGGGCTGGGCGTCGATTGTGCTGCCCATGTACTTTCTCGGCGGCATCCAGCTTTTCTGCATCGGCATGCTGGGCGAGTACCTGGGGAAGATTTATGCCGAAGTCAAATCGCGACCCCGCTATTTTGTAGAAGAGACCGCCGGCGCTCTCGACGCACCGCGCCAGTGGTCCGCCCACCATTCGCCGCCAGCACGCGATCCCGATTCATCCGCGTAGAGGGTGCCCCGCTCATGGACGAAGCAGAGTTTGACCGGTTCGCCGCGGAGTATCGGTCCATGCACCGGGCGAACATCGCCATCACCGGCGAAGATCCCGACTATTTCGCCGAATACAAGATTCGCGATCTGGCAGCGGAATGGAACCGGCTGCAGCCCTCCGTGAAAGCCCCACGCATCCTGGACTTCGGCGCTGGAGTGGGTGCCTCGGTGCCGTTTGTTGGAAAGCATCTGCCTGCGGCCGAACTCACCTGTCTGGACGTGTCGCGCAAGAGCTTGGAACTGGGCCAAAGCCGTTTCCCTGGAGAAGCGAAATTCCAACTCTTCGATGGCGTGGAAATCCCATTTGCGGACGCGAGTTTTGACCTCGTATTCGCAGCCTGCGTCTTTCACCACATTGATCCTGACGAGCACACCCATTTGTTCCGCGAATTCCGCCGCGTGCTCCTATCCGGTGGCCTCGCCATGGTGTACGAGCATAACCCCTATCATCCGCTTACGCGCCGGGCCGTCCATACATGCCCGTTCGACGAAAACGCACAACTGATTCGATCGGCCGACATGTGCAACCGCCTGGCACAAGCTGGGTTTGCCTCGACGGCTGTGAAATATCGCGTCTTCTTTCCCCATGCCTTACGCGCGCTGCGTGTGGCCGAATCATGGCTGAGGTGGCTCCCGCTAGGCGCGCAGTACTACGTGCTCGCGATGTAGTATGCCCATCATAATATCGCACCGGAGGAAGAGGAGATATGGGCGAATGTCGACGCCCGAACCAACCCCCATAAGGGAATGAACGGCGCCGTTGACTGCGCCTGGATGAACCCTTGGCGACTCCCCCCTCTGAACCGTCCGGAAGGTCCTCCTTGTCGTGCCATTGTCCGCTGAGCGGGCCACCAACGGCGGGGAACGATGCGGGACCGGGGCAAGATGCGTCTTGTTCGGAGGGACCGTTTCCGGCTATCCAAGGGCGGCAATTTGGGAAAAATACGATGAAAATACCTGTTTCGTGGCTGAAAGAATACGTGGCGTTCGAGGACTCGATCGAGGGACTGGTCGAGAAACTGACCTTTTCGGGGCTGGAGGTCGAGGCGGTGGAAACCGTTGGCGCCGTCCTCGACGAACGCGTTGTTGTCGGCGAGGTCACCGCCGTGGAGCGGCATCCGAACGCGGACGCGCTGACCCTCTGCACCGTCAGTACTGACACCGAGAGTGCGACCGTAGTCTGTGGTGCACCGAACGTCGTTGTGGGCGGCAAGTACCCTTTCGCATCGGTCGGGGTCACGCTGCCCAACGGCATGAAACTAAAGAAGGCGAAGATTCGCGGCGTCGAGTCGCTGGGGATGCTCTGCGCGGAAGACGAGTTGGGGCTTTCGGACGATCACACCGGCCTGCTGACGCTCGACTCCGACCTCACGCCGGGGACGCCGATGCGCGATGTTCTGGCCCCCCCGGAAACGGTGATCGAGGTTGAGGTGACGCCGAATCGGCCCGACTGCCTCAGCCTGATCGGCATTGCGCGCGAGGTAGCCGCGCTCTATGGGGCGGCTCTGGTTCTCCCGCCGGTCGATCTTCAGGAAGCAGGCTCGCCAGTCGGCGAACGCGCCAGCGTGGTGGTGGAAGAAGAAGACCTCTGCCCTCGTTACACCGCGCGTGTTCTGGAGAATGTCGCACTGGCCCCCTCCCCGCCCTGGATGCAGCACCGCCTCACACTCGCGGGCATTCGGCCCATCAACAATGTGGTCGATATCACCAACTACGTGCTGCTGGAAACCGGGCATCCACTGCACGCCTTCGACCTGGAGCGGCTTTCACAGAAACAGGTTGTGGTGCGCCGCGCGCAGCCTGGCGAAATCATGCGGACCCTCGACGAGGTGGAGCGGCGATTGTCGCCCGACATGCTCATTATCGCGGATGCCGCCCAGGCCGTGGCGGTGGCGGGTGTCATGGGCGGGGCGGGCAGCGAGATTCATGACGACACGCACACCGTTCTCCTCGAAAGCGCCTGCTTCGATCCGGCCAGCGTGCGCGCCACTTCGCGGGAGTTGGGCCTACGCACCGACTCCTCCTACCGTTTCGAACGCGGCGTGAACATCGATACGGTCGAGTGGGCCAGTCGCCGTGCCGCGCGACTCATGCAGGAGTTGGCAAGCGCCACCATCTGCCCTGGCGTGATCGATCACTATCCGCAGCCGGTCACGCCGCGCCGGGTCACTTGCCGTTTCGCCGGCATCCGCGATCTCATCGGGCTCGATCTGGATGCCGACCGGATCGCCGCGATCTTCGAGTCCCTCCAGCTTCGCGTCGTGCAGCGCGACGCGGAAGGTTGCGAACTGGAAATTCCCATCTTCCGCGGCGACCTGGAACGGGAAGTGGACCTCGCCGAAGAAGTGGCGCGCATCCATGGCCTCGACCGGGTACCCGCTCCGGCTCCGATGGCACGCCTGATCCCGGGCGCGGACGATTCGGACGATCAGGCCCTTTCCGCCTGCCGCCGCACGCTCGTTGGCCTGGGACTGCGCGAGATCATGAACTACAGCCTCACATCGCCCGCCCTGCTCGACTTGCTGGCGGGAGATGACCCGGAAAAGCGGGTGGTGATGCCACATCCACTGAGCCAGGAACAGTCCGTACTGCGCAGTTCGCTCCTGCCGCAGATGGGCGAAACGCTGGCGCGTAACCATGCCCGCCAGATCCGGTCGGCGGCCTTCTTTGAAGTGGGCCGAACTTACCGCCGCGGAGGAGCAGAAGTGGCGCATGAAGAAACGGTCACCCTCTGTATCGGCCTCATGGGGCCCACCGGGCGAACGGGTCTCGATCTGCGCAGCCCCGTCGATGAAGAGGAGATGCTCTTGGGGCTCAAAGGGGTGTGGACAACCCTGGCCCGGGCCCACGGCTTCGAAGGCTGGACGCTTGCAGCCGAGCCTTCGCAGAGTTTCGAGCCCGGCTTTTCATTCCTGCTACGGCGCGGCAAGGCGCTGATCGGTCGCCTGGGTCTGCTTCCTCGCAAAGCACGCCAGGAATGGCGCTTCACTGAACCGGTGGGTCTGCTGGAGGTGGATCTTCAACTGCTGCTGGAGGCCGAGCAGCGTCGCACGGTTTCCTTGCGGCCTGTGCCTGCTTATCCTTCGGTCAGCCGCGACATTGCCTTGATTGTCGACCGCGCCGTGAAGCATGAGGAGATTCTGGCCATCGCCCGGAAGGCCGCGCCAAAGGAGTTGGAGCATGTAGAACTCTTCGACATCTTTGAAGGCAAAGGCATCGAGTCCGGCAAGAAGAGCATGGCCTACTCCTTCACCTACCGCTCCATGGACCGGACGCTGACGGATGAAGACGCCAACCGGTTCCATGAGAAGGTCAGCGCGGCGCTGGTTGGCGGGCTGAATGCGAGGATTCGGGATCACTGATGATGAATGATGCTTGGCAAACGGCTTGCGAGCAGTTAGACTTCGTTTTGTCATAAAGGCATTGTCTCAACCGTTCTTTTCCAACCGGGATTCGTAAAGCGCCGCGAAAGCTGCTCGCGTTGGCGCCATCCTTTTCAATACCCTGCCTGGTTCGTCTTTGGGGCGAACAAGCACCTGACCCGTTATATCAAAAATGGGAGTTCGGAGTCCGGGCCGAACGAACAGGCCCTCCTTTTCGGTGGGACGCTTCGTTCCTCTCCGGCAGAGTTCCCACCTGTCATGTACAGGGAGTCCAGTGCTACAGCCCTGTTAACGGCCAAGGCGGGGTATTTTTTTGAGTCAACGAATGGATCTGTTCGAACATAACGCCGCCGTGAATCTGGCGGGAAGCCAACCGCTGGCCGCGCGCATGCGCCCGGCCAGCCTGGAAGAGGTGGTGGGGCAGGACCACTTGCTGGGGCCGGGCAAACTGCTCCGCAGAGCGATTGAAGCAGACCGCCTCGGCAGCCTGGTGCTTTACGGCCCGCCCGGCTGCGGAAAGACCAGCCTGGCCCATGTCATCGCCCGCGCCACGGAGCGCCACTTCGAGCAGACCAGTGGTGTGCTGGCCAACGTCGCCACCCTGCGCTCCCTCCTGGAAGCCGCCAACCAGCGGCGCCGGCTACACGGACGCGAAACCATCCTCTTCATCGACGAGATTCATCGTTTCAACAAAGCGCAGCAGGATGTGCTTCTGCCGTACGTCGAGGACGGAACCATCACCCTGATCGGCGCCACGACCCATAACCCTTTCTTCTTCATCAACAGCCCGCTCACTTCCCGCTCGCAGGTCTTTCAACTCGAACCGATCGGCGAGGATGAAATCGTCGTGCTGCTCCGGCGGGCACAGGAGCGTGACCCAACGATTTCTTCGCTTGCGCCCACCGCCGAGGAAGAGGCCTTGCGTCACCTCGCACGCGTCTGCGAAGGCGACGCGCGCCGCGCCCTGAATGCACTGGAGATCGCCGTGCTGACCACGCCGCCCAGCGAAAGCGGGCAGGTTCACGTGACCCTGGAAGCGGCCAGCGAATCGGTGCAGACCAAGCCGGTCGTCTACGACCGCGACGAAGACGGGCACCACGACACCATCTCCGCCTTTATCAAGAGCGTGCGCGGCAGCGACCCGAACGCCGCCGTCTACTGGCTCGCAAAGATGCTCTACGCAGGTGAAGACCCGCGCTTCATTGTGCGGCGCCTCCTCATTCTCGCCTCCGAGGATATCGGCAACGCCGACCCACGCGGCCTTACGCTTGCGGCCTCCGCGCTGCAAGCCGTGGAGTTTGTCGGCATGCCCGAAGCGCGCATTATTCTCTCGCAGGTCACCACCTATCTCGCCTGCGCCCCCAAGAGCAACGCCGCTTACCTGGCCGTCGACGAGGCCCTCAAGGATGTGGAAGAGGGTAGGACCCTGCCCGTGCCACCGCCCCTGCGCGGCACGGGTTATGCCGGAGCGGCGCGGCTCGGGCACGAGGGCTACGTCTATCCGCACGACACCGAGAGCGGCTATGTGGAACAGGAATACGCGCCCACCAGCCGTGTCTACTATCGCCCCGTTCCCCGCGGTTACGAGACGACCATTCGCCAGCGCCTGGAGCACTGGGCCTCGTTACGGAAAGGGAAGGCCGCCGCCGATTCCCCGCCGCCACCTTCCGGGGAGCAGCCGTCGTGAGAGTGTCTAACGCAGCCATGAAACAGCCAGCGTTCCTCCAGATAGAGGGCTGCTTCGCTGTTGCGGCTCAGCGGGACGCTTCGAGATGAGCGCTACTGCAAAAGAAACTCTTCGCCAGGAGATGCGCCGACGCCGCGCCAACGCCGCGCCGGCCGTGCTGCACGCTTTCAGCCGCTCGCTCGCGGGTCGGCTACGCGATCTGCCCGCTTTACGCGACGCGCCCTGCATCGCTGCTTTCCTGGCGATGCCCCGCGAGCCCAACCTCGACGCCCTGCTGGCGGAATGGGCCGGAGCGGGTAAACAGATCCTCGTCCCGGTCCTCGACCCCGCCCAGGACGCCTATCGGTTGGCACACTGGCGGCCCGAGGGCGTTCTCTGCACCGGCCCGCACGGTATCCGCGAGCCCGCCGCTCCGGTCTGGGCGAACCCCCGCGATGCCCAGGCCATGCTGGTTCCCGGCCTCGCCTTCGACCGCCACGGCAACCGGCTCGGCCACGGCGGCGGCGTCTTCGACCGGCTCCTGGCTGGCTTCGACGGAATACGATTGGGGGTCTGCTTTCCCTTTCAACTCATTGACCGCGTGCCCGCAAACGAGCAGGATCAGCCGATGCACGCCGTCTTGACGCCCGAAGCCGACTATTGGACCGAGCGCGCAACCCATTTGTCGTACCCATGAACCCTGAACCGAAACCCATGAAACAGAACCTTCCGCCGCAAGCCAGGCGACGGGGGGTGGGAGATTCGTATGCAAACATCCCTCTGGCTCTCGTTGATGGTCGCCACGACCGGCGTCCTCTCGGGATACCTCGCGCATGTCATCATTGCGCGCATGCGGGAAACCTCCGCCACCTGGAAAGCCCGCAACCAACTGGAGGACGCGCGCCGCGAAGCCGAAGTGCTCGTGCGCGATGCCCGTATCAAGGCCAAGGAAGAAATCCTGGCGATGCGCGGCACCTTCGAAGAAGAGCGCAAGACGCGCCGCAAGGACCTGCTGGCTCTGGAAGAACGGCTCGCCCAGCGCGAGGCAACGCTCGACCGGAAGCTCAGTCAGATCGAACGGCGCGAACAGATCCTGGAAACCAAACAGGAGGACGTTGACCGACAGAAAGAGATCCTGATGCAGAAGGAGTCGGCCCTGAACACCATTCTTGGTGAACAGCGCCAGGCGCTCGAACGACTCTCCGGCCTGACCCAGGAAGAGGCGCACCGCCATTTGATGGAACAACTCGAGCAGGAGCTCCAGCACGAGGCCGGCACACTGATCCGTCGCGTGCAGGAAGAAACCCGCCACAAGGCCGAGCGCGAGGCTCGGAAAATCATCACCGCCGCCATCGAGCGTTATGCCGCCGACCAGACCAACCAGGTCACCAGTTGTGTCGTGCCACTGCCGAGCGACGAGATGAAAGGGCGCATCATTGGCCGCGAAGGGCGCAACATCCGCGCCCTGGAAGCCATCACCGGCGTCAACATCCTCATCGACGAAACCCCCGAGATTGTCGTGATCTCCGGGTTCGACCCCGTTCGCCGCGAAGTCGCCCGCATCACCCTCGAAACGTTAATTAACGATGGCCGCATCCATCCGGCCCGCATCGAGGAGGTACATGCCAAGGTCGAATCGGAACTCGAAGAGAACATGCGCCTTGCCGGTGAAGAAGCGGTTTACTCTCTCGGTCTGCAAGGCGTTGCGCCCGAGATCGTGCGCGCGGTTGGCCGGCTCAGGTTCCGCCACAGCTATGGGCAGAACGTACTCACCCACTCCATGGAAATGGGTCATATCCTCGGCGCGATGGCCGCCGAGCTGGGGCTCGACGCCGCGGTCGCCCGCCGCATTGGCCTCTTTCACGACATTGGCAAGGGCCTTGACCAGACCGGCGAGGGCGGCCATGCCCTGCGTGGCGCCGACCTGCTCCGCAAGCATGGGGAGTCGGCGACGGTCGTCAATGCCGTGGCCGCGCACCACAACGATATCGAGGGGACTTCCATATACGCCGCCCTCACCCGCGCCGCCGACGCCATCACTGCCTCGCGTCCCGGCGCCCGCTCGGAAACCACCGAGATTTACCTGAAGCGGCTCGAGAATCTCGAACGCATCGCCAGCCGCTTTCGCGGCGTGGAAAAGGTCTACGCCATTCAGGCAGGCCGCGAAGTGCGCGTCATCGTTTCGCCCACGCAGGTGGACGACGAAGAGGCCATGCAGATGGCGCGCAACATCAGCAAAGAGATCGAGGACGAAATGGAATACCCAGGGCAGATAAAGGTTACCGTCGTCCGCGAAACCCGCTGCATCGAATATGCCCGGTAACCCGCCCGCTCGATCATTTCAACCAGATGCGATCAACTTCGAGATGGAACGACTCTTCAACGCGATTGCCAACGAGCAACCGCATGTTCGCGAGGGCTTCCGCGGAATAATTCGGTTTATCGAGTCGCGTTCCGCGGAAGTAAGGGACCATCTCGCGCAGGGGAATTTCTATTTCTTCCCAGTCGTGACCGGTCTGGAACCCGTAACTGTAATGGTACCAGTCGCGATGGTCGGATTTGACATGAAGTTGATAGCGTTTTCCGTCCCCTTTCACGCGTAGCACGGCAGTGCTGTAGGCCGAGACATCGATCTGGTCCATATAGCGTCGAACGGAAGAGAAGCCACCATTGTTTTCCAGCGATACATCGCCGG